>DATNLP010000276.1:0-14677 GCA_035602795.1 Acidimicrobiales bacterium
AAATGGCTGTTCTCGACGTCGAAGTCAACGGAGATCCGACAACCAACACACTCGTCGCCGCCTACCGGCGCTGGAATAGCAGCTGACCACCCGCTCAGGATCCTGAACTCGTAATCACCCAGATCCCGATTAGCCGGTTAAAGCTATGACAACGCGCTGGCCGAGACGGTCAACGGGCTCTACAAGACCGAACTGATCTACCGCCAAGGGCCCTGGAGGACCTTCGAACAGGTGGAGCTCGCGACGGCGGCGTGGGTCAGCTGGTGGAACGAGCAGCGCCTTCACGAGGCCTGTGGCTACGTGCCGCCGGCGGAGTTCGAGCAGAGCTACTACCGTCGCTTGGGCGAGCCCAGCTCGGCTGCGTAAAACCTAACAACCGAGCCTCCACAATTTCCAGGGCGGTTCAGCTCCGACTAATGACTGCTCGGCCGACACGCGTGAGAGTTTCGCGCGCCGCGGAGAGCCATGGAAGGTCCACGCTGCGGCGCGTCTCTCTCGGTGGAGGCGACTCCGATGGGCCGAAACTGGCCTGGTCGCGCCAGCCTTGAACATCTCGGCCCACTTGCCGAACTGCGTGTCGTGGTCGGGGTGTCGATGTGGGCGACGCGAAGAATCTAAAAGTCGCTGTTAGGTTGAGCTACCACTCGAGCACCGTGATATGCGATCGGACAAGTCAGGAGGAAATCACCATTGCTGCCGATTACTCATCTAATATACAGTGTATAGATATGGGACGAGGCAACACCCTGGGGCCCAATACGTTCGGCGGGGGCTGGCAGGTCCAACCAGAATCGCTTGCCTCGCGATCTCCAAACGTGTGCCTTAGCAGGAGTGAGTACGCCGCACGGCTCGTGCTCCATTGGATCCTTGGAGGATCGCAGACGTACGGCTTCTTCATGAACGGATTGCCACCGATTTTGACCAAGGAGTGTCCGGCCCGACCCATTTGGTGGCGACGTGAAGCGCGTCGGCTGGTGGAAGATGTGACAGTTCCGCACCTTCGCAATTGCCTCTAAATCTCTTCTGTTCTGTTGCTTTTCTTGTGCCGAATGAGCTTCGTGCTGGAATGAGCTTGGAGCTCGTTCGTTCTGTGTGATGCGCGTCATGATCTTGAGGGCGTTGTGCAGGTATCCAAGCGCTTGCCGGTGGCCGTGCGGAGCAGCGAACTCACATATGCCTCGAACTCTACGACAGCGCCGAATGCCGGTTCCGGAGCGTACGGGATCCCTCGAGACCTCATGGAGAAGCTCTCGACCCTGCTATCTATCCAATTCGTCGTACGTACGGCGACCCCGTCTGTGAGATCGACGAGGTGATCCCGCACCTCCTCACACACGAGGTCGGAAATAAGTGCATTGTCACCTTCTGCAAGGACAAAGCCAATGGCGCTCGCCAAAAGCGCTCGCGCCGGAAATCGTCAGGGCAAGATACTGCCGTTCTTCCTCTGGCGTCATCGCTTCACTACCTACCGCCCCAGAACTGTGATCTGGATTGGTGGTACTGCTAGCAGCCTCGGTACGGACAAGCCGACTGGAAGCTTTGATGGCGTACCTCGCTCAGCGCTCTCAGTGAAAAGTTGTCCATGCTTTTGTCCATCCAATCAACCCAATCGGATGGACCCTGAGGAAAACGATAGATCCCGGTACTCGTCTGACCAGGAACAACGTCATTAGGGCCAAATGCGTGGACTGGTCTGGACGCTCTCTCACAGTGGCGACACGGTTCGAATCCCGTTGGGGCCGCTTCGTGGGCTTAACCCCATCAGTGGTCCACTGTCTTAGGACAAAGTGGCCTGCTGGCGGGCGTTAGGAGCGCCGCTTCGAACTCGTTCGGAGTAAGACAGCCATGCGGACTGCGTCCGCGCTCGCAATTGTAGAAGTGCTCGATGTAGTCGGCCATGGCGATGGCCAGCTCGAGGTAGGTCCGCCAGGTCCGGCGGTTCAAGAGTTCGATCTGCATCGAGCCGCAGAACGACCGTCAACGCGGTGGCCGAGAGCTTCTTCGGCACCCTCCAGCTCGAGCTGTTCGACCAGCACCGCTGGAAGAGCCGCCAACAGCTCGCCCTCGCCGTGTTCCAGTGGATTGAAGCCTCCTACAACCCCAAGCGCCGCCACGGCTACTGCAACAGCTCAGTCCGGTCGAGTACCAAACCGCTCACGCGGCATGATCAGCAACCAACAGCAACTGTCCGCTGTGCCGGGGGAAGCTCATCAGCGCGTGCGCGCCCTTCAGGGCCGATGGCGATCTGGGAGATCCTGCCCAGGCGATGCTCCACGTTCTGGGCTCCCTCGCCCGGCGGTGGCTCGACCTCCCTGAGGAGATCAAGATCCATTCGCGTCAGCTCAAAAGCTGACGAAGACCGCCGCTCCCGAACTAGTCGCTGCCTTTGGCATAGGACCCGATGTCGCGGTAGAAATGCTGGTCACCGCTGGCGACAACACCGATCGCATCCGCTCCGATGCCGCCTTGGCCAAACTCTGCGTTGCGTGTCCGATCCCGGCTGGCTCGGGCAGGACTAACGGTCGACACCCGCTCAACCGCGGTGGGAACCGTCAAGCCAACTCTGCACTACACCGGACGATCGTCGTCCGCATGCGCTGGCATCCTCCGATCATGGCCTACGTCGAGCGACGTATCGCTGAGGGCCGGCGGAGTTCCAGCAGAACTACTACCGTGGCTTGGGCGAGCCCAGCTCGGCAGCGCAAAACCTAACAACCGAGGCTCCGCAATTCCCATGGCGGTTCACCTCTCGAGCCTCGAAGGTGTCGGCCAAGAAAACCTGTGCCTGGTGGGTCTGGCCGGCACCGGCGAGAGCTGCCTGCCCGTCGCGCTCGGTCACGCCGCCATCAACGCCGGCTTTCGGGTCCGCTACTTTAGCGCCGTCGAACTCGTCGGGATCCTCTATCGCGGGCAGGCCGACGACTCGGGTCGGCCGTGTCCTCGAAGGAATCCTCAAGGCTGACCTCATAGGCTCGGGAAACTGGAAACTCACCCCGAGGGGTAGTGAGGACTTCTGGCGGCCAAAAGCGGGGGGCTGAAAACTGGCAACGGACCCAATGCTCAGCGCAAGAGCTGCTGGGAGAACGTGACGGACCTGTTACACCCACCTTATCCTTGTGAAGCATTGCCTAGGCCGCCGAAGGGAACGCTGTGTTAAAATCTCCACGCAAGCTGAGACGCTGCTGTACAAAGGAGTTGAACGATGCCAATCGACCGGCAGGAGTCGCCCTATCGCCGCGGCACCCGCTACGACACGCTGCCCATCCCGATGGTCGCGGACGATTGCGTCACCGTCGACGCCGGGCCGGTCCAGCTCGTGGTGGAGTCCCGCAGACTGACGAACGAGATCATGAAGGACTACGACGGCAACGGCGTGGGCGGCCTGCATTTCGATGACTACGGTGCCACCCTTCACGTATGCAGCGCGTCCGACGGCCTCGAGTACTTGCGCTTCGACTGCTTCGAGAACGAGCCGCACTACCACTACATCGAGCAAGGGGTTGGTGCGAATGTAGGCGTGCGTATCGACGAGCTGGCAGTTGGCGATCCGATCGAGTTCTCGCTTTCCTGTGTCGCGAGCCACCTTCCCGACATGCTCCGGAACTGTGGCGTCGGGGATTTGGCCGACGAGGTTACGGGCCAGATCGACGCCGTTCGGGCCAGCGTCGATGTAGTCAGGGAGCTAATGGTGAAGGCCCGTCATCCGGTGTCATAAGAGGTAGTCCGAGCACGGTCAATATGGCGGCTGCCGCTGCATTCTGAGTTCTGGCGATCATTGGCGTAGTGCGACAGTCGGCGTTTGGACTTTTGTCGCGGCTCGGCGAACTGGGTCACATTTTCGTCGTCAAGAACGTCGGCATTTCGCCGGGTTGTCCGGCGTCCCTCAAAGAGACTCGCCATGCCGCTGGATTCGCGGGCGGCAGGCGCGGATTGAGTAAGTGGTCATCGACGTCCCGTGTGAGGCGACCGATGAAAGCACGACAAATCAAAGAGTCGGGGGCAGGTAGACAAGGTGAACGACGTCTCAGGCAAGTCGGAGATTGTCGGCATCGGCTTCGGGCTAACACGAGGTTCAGTCCGGTGTTGTTTGCGTCGTCGCAGGGCCTCCTGGAAAGGCAGTGCCTGGCTCGTGCGTTCGACCAGATTTGGCGCGGGTACCGGTTTGAAACCCTCCGCCTCGACGGCTCAACGTCCAGGACCCCGACATCCTGTTGGGGCGAGACAAATGCTGCGGTGATTCGCCTTCGCGTCGATCGGGAAACCGGCACCCGCCTGCCGGAGGGGCACATCCGCCCTGGTCGCGACATAGCCACCAAAGCCAATGATGGCCAGTTGTCGGAGAGCCCATATGTGGCACTGACTCGACATGTGGAGGCGGCGTGTAAGTCGCGAGGAGACGCGTGATCGCCAGGTGCCCGGTGCCGAGATCACGATTTACCCGACGCAGGGTTACAGAAACGAGGGGCGTGGATCATCCCGAAGTACAGTTGCACGAAGCACCCACGCCAAGCCGATGCTGGGTCTAAAACGACGCGATCGCGGCGCTCTTCTTACAGGGCGCGGCGACACGCCTTAGTGTCGCAACGATGCACAACCTGCGCTTCCCATTCTGCCGGTTTGCCCAGTATTCCTCGAATTAGCCGCCAAGTCGGTGGAGGGCTCGGGGGAGATGATCTGGCGCCGAGCGGTGTACTACATTGGCATTCAACCCGGGTTCACAGCAGGATGTGACCTACATAATGGCGATTGTAAAGGACGACGACATCGTGCACGTCGTGGACGATGGAGCGCCGGAAGCCCTTTGACAGACGTGTCCAAGTGTGTTCGAAGATCAGGGTGGCTGTCACTTTGCCGAAGTGGTGGCTGGCTGTGGATGGCGTCCCGTCCCGAGAAAGGGTGAAGAAACGCTATGGGAGCGCTCGAAGGGATCCGGGTAGTCCACCTCATGAGGACGTTCCCGGCCTCACTATGCACGATGTACCTTGCCGACCAGGGCGCAGACGTGGTGCGGGTCGAGGAACCGCGCTACATCGAGCGCCGGATCGTTGGCGATGGGGCGTTCTACACGCCGCTCTTGCAAATGACGGACCGGAACAAGCGCAGCATCCAGGTGGACATCAAGGCGGACGGCGGCAATGATGTCATTCGCCGCTTGGTGGCGAACGCGGACGTCTTCGTGGAGGGCATGCGCCCCGGAACGGCGGACCGCCTGGGCATCGGCTACGAGGATCTACGAGCCGTCAACGATCGACTGATCTACGCCTCGTTAACCGGCTTCGGGCAGGACGGCCCGTACTCTCGCTTGCCGGGCCACGACCTGAACTACATCGGTATCATGGGATTGCTACAAATAGACGCGCAATCGGACCGGGCGCCGTCGGTGCCGAGCATCCCCGTTGCCGATATGGCCGGAGCGCTGTCGCTCGCCCTTGGCATCACCACCGCGCTCGTCGCCCGGGCCTCGACCGGGACGGGTCAGCGGGTTGACGCGGCCATGTCGGACGCCATCGCGCCATGGATGATCATGACGATGGCTATCGGCCTTGCCGGGCAGGTCAGCGACGTGCAGGAGCACTGGCACGACAGAGACAAGTCGCCCTATTACAACACCTTTCGCTGCGGCGACGGGCGTGACGTCGCGCTTGGGTGCAACGAACCCTGGCTGTGGGCAAATTTCTGCCGCGAGATCGGGCATCCCGAGCTCGTCGAGCAGCAGCATGTATCCGGGGCCGAGCGTGAGGCTGTGCATGCCACCGTCACAACGATACTTGCGGCCAAGACCAGCGAAGAATGGATCGAACTACTGCAGCGCGCAGACGTCCCCATCACGCCGGTGCTCTCGCTCGAGGAGTCCTACGCCGACCCGCACATCGTCCACCGCGATCTGTACCCGCAGGTCGACACCCCGGCGGGAATGCTTCGCACTGTGGGGAACTGGCTCAAGCTATCGGACAAACGGCACACGATCCGCACGCCCGCACCTGCTCCAGGTCAGCACACCGACGAAGTGCTTCGAGAGTGCGGATTCGACGAGCATCAGGTGGCTGCGCTACGGGAGCAGGGAGTAGTCGCCTAGGGTCCCGACCTCGCAGCTTAGTTTTCATCGACACTAAGCCGTGGTCCAGCGATGATTTAGAGTCTGAGCGCGGTTGCGCATCCGCGAAAGTGCTTTCCTGCAACCGAAATAGGGTGGTTACCACACAGACCACACCCCGTACTGGAAGGCATTATTTGGATGCGCTATCTTGCCACCGCCTCGACCGCCTCGACCGCCTCGACCGCCTCGACGTGACCTTCGACGTCGAGCGTCCAACGCCAACGCCCTCCATCGCCAATTGATCGTTGATGCCGAAAGGGGTCCGGGAGGACACCAGGAAACGACTCATGGCCGCGTGATCGGCTCTGCATCCTGAAGGCCGGCTCTTTGGCGAAGTCACTCGCGGACCCATCCGAAGGCTGCGCATCTATGCCGTCGCGTGACGGGTCGATCTCACGCGCCTGAACAGCGCAGATCTTGGGGTCTTCACTCAAAGAGGATTCGTTCAGGTAGATCCAGATCGATCGCAGCGGGCAAAGGCGTTGATCTTGACGAACGCCGCCCCAGACTGGTCCCGCAGATAGAAGTAGAAGTGGTTCACGAACGCCATCTGCCGTTCCCACTCCATGTGCCGGATGGCAGCGCTGGACGTTCCTTGACGTAGCCGTCGCCGATGTTCGAGGTGGCATGCCGTGTAGGCGTGGGGAGAGGCCGCATGAGAAGCCTGCCGTTGGTTCACCATTGAAGGTGACGCTTTAGGGAGTATACAGGTGTCATCACCGCTGGTCGTCGGACTCGTGTGAGCTGGTCGCGAAGCGGGTCAACACGACTACCGGTATAACCTCCGGATCGCAAGTGGTCGCGATTACAGCCCGCCGGAGTGTCATGCCGGATCGGAGAAGTGGGAGACAATGGTGAGCGAAGAGATCGGGCCAGCATATGGTCCACAGGAAGACACCCAGAGCTTGGTGCGGATACTCCTGGACAAGCAAGAGATCCACGAAGCGCTTATGCGCTACTGCCGCGGCATCGACCGCTGTGACGAGGGGCTGATCCTCTCCGCATTTCACGAGGATGCAATGGACAACCACACTGGGTCCGAGTTGCCCGTATCCGAGCGGGTGCCGAGGATGGTTACAATGGCGAAGACAGCTGTGAAGCGGACGAGTCACAATATTTGCAACGAACTCATAGACGTTGACGGCGATGTCGCACACAGCGAGTCCTACCTGATTGCGTACCACCGAGTGGAGCATGAAGGTAAGGATCTGGACTGGATCCTCGGAGCCCGCTACGTCGACCGGTTCGAACGGCGAGACGGTTCATGGCGTATTGCTCATCGTACGGTGGTCTTCGACTGGCAGCGCTTTGATGAGGTCCGTGATCCTCCTGTGGGACTCAGCCATGTGGGGTATTTTGACCAGGCAGAGCACGGAGTTCGGACACCTGTCGACTTCTCGTACCAACGCTTGCACCAGTACAGTCCGGGTCGAAGCAGCCCTCGTCATTGCCACCAGAGACTGTGAGGGGTGCCTGGTACCGGTTGGCGCTATCAAGCGACAGCGACAGTTTGGATAGTGGATCGCGTGCATCAGTACTTTTCGGCGATGCGTCCGATCGCTGCGAAGAATCGCTTCATCGGGATGCAGCAGGATCTGCCGTCCTGCTCGACCAGACCAGGCACACCGGCAAGACTATACGCAGCTCGCCCTGGGCCGCCTTGCTGCGGATCCGCCGTGCAATCGCTCCCGCAACACATGCAGCTCCGCGTCGCGAGACGAGAGCGTCCTCGTTGTCGTAGACGCCCGCTCTGAGTACCACCCGGAGGACGAGCAGACAGGCGGGCGGCCCCGACAAGATGTTGTGCATTTCGCGGCTCGGGATCATCTTGCCGACCATCGTCCGCGAGTAGTTCGCACAGCCCGCGATCACCGGCGGACGGGCGACCTATTCGGCCCCGAGGGGCACGTCGGCCGGGGGGAACTACAGGTCCCACTGGGCCAGCTCGCCGGGGAGGTACTCGGTCCGGCCCGACGGGGCGGGTGGCAGGAACAACGGTCGCAGCTCACGCACCCGCTCCTTCAGCACCGTGAGCGACCGCGTCCACCCGATGCGCTCCGCGATGACCATCGCCAGCGTCCGCGGTTTCGCCATCAGCAGACGGCGAATCTCGGGCTCGAACGCGTCGACGATCGAGCCCTTGGACTCGCGTCGATTGGCCGGCGGCTCATCTGACCGCAGCGCCGTCCGCACCGTGTTCCTGGCCAGGCCCATCTGGCAGGCAATCTCTTTCATTCACAGACCCTCCGACTAGCGACTACCGGCGGATCTCGGCCCAGTCCTCGGACTCCCAACACCTCTTCCTCCCGGCTCCGTCTCGAACCAGGGTCCACGGATCAACGTGTATCCGCAAAGGGGGGGTCAGAATTCGGATGTCGATAAGGGTCAGTATTCAGGCCTCGCCGACAGGTGGTTTGAGTTCTGCGTTATGCGGATTGTCGCCCGCCACGCCGATGGGACCACCCTTCCGTCAATGTGAAGGGACCACCTCGGGGGTTTGCAACGTCGGCACATCGATGATGACGGCTGGCGTGTAGGCGGTCAAGAGCGGCGCCTCCGACGGGTGGCCCGCGGGGTCGTGGTGCCGACGTCGAGCCCGGGCTTTTGGTGCTTGCGGTAAGACTCCCCGTCGAGGACGAGCTCGTAGGCGGCCGACTGGAGACGGTCGATGGCGGACTGGGCCAACAGGGCGTCGGCCATCTGGCCGATCCATTCGATGGGCTCGCGGTTCGAGGTCACCAGCGTGGAGGCCGCTCGGTGGCGTTCGACAACCAGCTCGTAGATGTCGGCGGTGTCGAGGGGATCGAGAGCCTGGAGGGCGAAGTCGTCGAGGATCAACAGGTCGACGCGCATCAACTTGCGCATCTCGGCGTCATGGGAGTTGTCGAGGCGGCTGGCGCGCAGTCGCTTGAGCAGCACGTCGGTGCGACAGAAGACGACGCTGAATCGGCGCCGCACGGCCGCGTGCCCGAGGGCGGACGCCATGAAGGTCTTGCCGACACCGACCGGTCCCATGATCATCACGTTGTGGCCGGCGTCGACGAAGCGCAGCGAGCACAGCTCGTCCCAGACCTGGTGGTCGAAGTTGACCTTGGTCGCCTCGTCCCAGTTCTCGAGGACCATGTCGGGGTCGAGGCCTGCTGTTCGGGCCCGCAGCGCCGCCGACGAGGTCTCGCGCCGGGTCACCTCGTCGGCCAGCACGAGCTCGAAGAACTCGGCGTGTCCCATGTTCCGTGCCTTGGCCAGGGCCAGGCGCTCGGGCAAGGTGTCGAGGCAGCGGCCGAGCTTGACGGCCCGCAGCACCGTCTTGAGCTCGGGCGAGATGACTGGGGGAGGGGCGCTCACGACGACGCTCCCGCTGTGCTCGCTTCTCCGCCCCGATCAGGGCCCGCCCCGTCCTCTCGGTCCGCTCGCCGAACTGGGAGAACGCGAAAGTCGGCGTCGGGACGGGCGAAACGAGCCGAGAGCAGGCGACCCTGGATCGGCACCGGCTCGGCGCGATCTTCGGTGCCGCGCTCGAGCATGCGGCCGATGAGGCCGACGCTGTAGGCCTCGGCTTCCGCCGCGCGCGCACAGGCGGCGTCGACACGGGTGGGGCCCCACTTCTTGACCAGGCTCAACAGCGCGTAGACCTGGCGCATCTTGGTCCACGGCAGTGGGTGGTCGAGCAGCTCGGCCGCGTAGGCACCGATGGCCGGGCCATGCGCGGCCGCCATGTTCTTCAGCCGCTCGAGGTCACGCAGCGCGTAGACCCTCGGTGCCCTTGGGCAGGTCGGCCGGGTCGGTCGAACGACCGCCGGGTGCTTGGCGGGGGTGGACCTTGACCAGTTGACCGCGGAAAAAGAGCTTGACCAAGTCCTTGTCGGCCCGGGCGTCGAGGTGCCGGCCGATCAGGTTGCCCGGCACCGAGTACAGGGCCTTGGCCACCTCGACATGGTGGTCGCGAGCCCACCTTGGGCGTGGCGTAGTGCGGCAGGTCATAAGGAGCGACGGGCAGCGGGAGCAGGGCGGGAGCCTCGAGCAGGGCGAAGTGTTCGGCCGGCCGGCATGCCGTCGTCCCGTGCACCCGCAGTCCGGCCGTCGTCGTGCACCACTGCACGGCCCTGCGCTGGGCGTCGGGGAGGTCGACGAAGTGCTCGCCGGCGAAGAACGAGCCCCGCACGTAGGGCACCGTGCGCTCGACCCGGGGCTTGTCCTTGGGGTGGCGCACCCGCGTGGCGTCGACGAGGAAGCCGCGGTCCTGCGCGTACTCGACGAAGGCGGCGTTGAGCCTCGGTTCGGTCGGGTTGGCCTTGTCGACGATGGCCGCCATGTTGTCGGGGATCACCACGGCGAAGATCCCGCCGAAGAACTCCCAGACCGCCTCGAAGCCGCAGAGGATGTCGGCCAGCGTCTGGGAGAAGGTGAGCCACACGAAGGAATAACCCGACAGACACGGCGTGAAGATGAGCGCGTGGACGACCCGGCGCCGGTCTGTCTCAGGGTCAAACATGAGGCCCATGCGCCCGAAGTCGACCTGGAGCTCGACCCCGGGTTCGCCGTCGGCAACCCGGACGGTCTTCTTCTGGCCACGGCGCGGTCCGCATAGCTCGGCGCAGAAGCGCTCGAGGGTCCGCCTGGGTACTCCGACCCCCTGACGAGCCAGCAGGGTGTGGACCTTGACCACGCTCAGCCCCTCGTCGTCGAGCCAGACGCGGATCTGCTCGACGTGTGACGGCGGCCACGCAAAACTCCCCAGGGACGGTCACCTGATCTCCCCACGGACGGCCATCGGAATTCCCCACGGACGGCCATCGGAATTCCCCACGGACGGACACGAAAAGTCCCCATCCACCACTGATCGGTCCCTCCCTGGCAGCGATGGAGCTGCAACGCACCCATCGAGCCAGGAAGGAACACCCCATGTTGTCCAAGGAGAAGCAGATGGACGTACTCGAGGCCTATGACCTCACGAAATCACTGCGAGCCGCCGCCGAGCTGGCCGGCACCGACCACCACACCGTGGCCCGCTACGTGGCCGCCCGGGCCGCTGGAATGGCCATCGAGGAGATGGCCGCCGAGCGGCCCAAGCACAGCGACGGCTTCGCCGAGAAGATCGCCGAGTGGGTCGAGCGCTCCAACGCCAAGGTCCGCGCCGATGTCGTCCACGAGCGCCTGGTCGCCATGGGCTACACCGGCTCAGAACGCACCACCCGCCGGGTGGTGGCTGTCCTCAAGGCCTCCTATCGCCATGCCAACCACCGCATCTATCGCCCCTGGATCCCCGAGCCCGGACTCTGGCTCCAATACGACTTCGGCGACGGTCCGGTCGTCGAAGGGGTGCACACCGTGTTGTTCTGCGCCTGGTTGGCCTGGAGCCGCTTCCGGGTCGTCCTGCCGCTCACCGACCGCACCATGGGTTCGGTGGTCGGCGCCCTGAACCGCACCTTTCGCCTCATTGGTGGGGCGTCGACCTACGTGCTGACCGACAACGAGAAGACGGTGACCGATCGGCATATCGCGGGGATCCCGGTGCGCAACGAGTCCATGGTGGCGACAGCCAACTACTACGGGGTGACCATCTGCACCTGCGTGCCCTATGACCCAGAATCCAAGGGCGGTTCGGAGTCGACGGTCAAGATCGCCAAGGCCGACCTGGTGCCGACCGAGGCCAATCTGCTCGACGCCTACGAGAGCTTCGCCGAGCTCGAGGTCGCCTGTGGCTCCGCCATGGACACCTTCAACGGGCGCATCCACGCCGTGACCCGAAGGATCCCAGCCGAGGCGCTCGTCGAAGAGCGGTCCCTCTTGCACGCCATTCCCGACGCTCCCTACACGGCCGCCTTCGGCGAGTCACGCCGGGTCGGGTGGTCGTCGACCATCTCGTTCCGCGGCGTGCGCTACTCGGTGCCGCACCGCTTCTGCGACACCAGGGTCTGGGTGCGCCAGGGGGCCGGTGAGGTGATCATCGTCGCCGGCGAAGGGCCCGCCGCCATCGAAGTGGCCCGACACCAGGCGCTTTCTCCGGGCGGATCCTCCATCTGTGAGGAGCACTACCCCGAGCGCCGCAGCGAGCCCCGTGAGCGTCGTCCCCGGCCGACCAGTCGATCTGAAGAGCGGTTCTTGGCGCTCGGCGAGGGAGCCAAGCGTTACCTCATCGAAGGAGCGGCAAGCGGAGCGAGGCGTCTCGAAGCCCGCATGTCCGAAGCGGTCTGTTTGGCCGCTCTCCACGGCGTCGGCCCCGTCGACGAGGCGCTCGGTCTCGCGGCGATGGCCGGGCGCTTTTGGGAAGGCGACCTCGAGTCGATCCTCGTCCACGCCGCCGGCGCGCTGGTGGTGCGCAACGCCCCGCCCGAGGGCCACTCCTTGGCCCAGGGGACTTCGTCATGGCGCAGCTATGGCCTGAGCAAGAACGAGGCTCCTCATGAGTGATCGTCCGGCCGTCCCCGTCGACGAGGTCGTCAGGCTATGCCGACGGCTCCGACTCAAATACGTGCGCGAGCAGGTTGAAGAGGTGGTGCTCACCGCCCGGGCCCAGCGCTGGGACCCCACCGACGTCCTGCGCGCTCTGCTCGTCGCCGAAGCCGAGGGCCGGGACCGCTCCACCATCGAGGTGCGCCGCCGTCGAGCGCACTTTCCCGCCGGCAAGACCTTCGACACCTGGGTCGAGTCACGCTCGTCGATCCCACCACCAGCTCAGCGCTCCTTGCGTTCCCTCGAGTGGATCGCCCGCCGGGAGAACCTCGTGGTGGCCGGACCGAGCGGCACGGGCAAGTCGCATCTACTCGAAGCGCTCGGGCACGCCGCCATCGACGTGCAGCTGACCGTGGCCTGGTTCAGCGTTGAGGACCTCGGCGCCCTGGTTCGACGTCACCGCGTCGACGACACCGTGTCGAAGGCCTTTGCCTCCTTGGCCAGCGTCGCCTTGGTCGTCGTCGACGACATCGGGCTGCTGCCCATCTCCTCAGACGCGGCCGAGGGCCTCTATCGCCTGGTCGACGCCACCTACGAGCGGCGCTCGGTTGCCCTCTCCTCGAACCTGCACCCGTCTGGGTTCGACCAGCTCATGGACAAGACCATCGCGTCTGCCCTCGTCGACCGGCTCTTGCACCACGCCCACGTCATCGTCACCGAAGGCGAATCGGTCCGCCTGATCGACGCCACCTCGGGCAAGGGGGTGGTGCCCCTCGCCAGCTGAGCACGCGGGGAATTCGGTGGCCGTCCGTGGGGAATTCTCGTGGCCGTCCCTGGGGAATTCCAATGACCGCCGGTGGGGAATTCCTAATGGCCGTTGACAGACGTGGCCCTCGAGGGTGCGCCAGGACTCGCCGTGGCCGCTGCTGCGATGCGGGCGGACCCGCTCGCACGCCGGCCAGGACCTCGTCGCTCAGCTGGCCCTCCCCGCCGTCTCGGTCGACGCCGAGCTCGCCCGCCGCCTGCACGTAACGGCGGACCGTCTTGCGGTCGGCCCTGGCCAGACGCTCGATCGCTCGCAGCCCTTCGCCCCGGAGCCAGAGCCGGAGCACCTCTTTCACCTCGAACACGGGTACCTCCCGGAATCCCATCGCCGCTCCTCAGATCGCGTCTCCGATGGCGGCGAGTGGACCGGATCAGCGACCGGCGCTGGTGGACCCCCGGGGTGGTCCCAATTGCTGGCGGAAGGGTGGTCCCATGCTCGTGGCGGAACTCAGCTCACGGTGGTCCCATGCTCGTGGCGGGCGACACGGATGTCCCCATTGCCCAGGTCCTCGATCGAAGAGGCCTTCACTGATCCACATCTCGCCAACCACCGACGGGTATGCGACGAAGTCCAGGCTCAGATGGGGTTAGATCGGAGATTGGATGAAGTCGTCTCGTTCTCCGTGCACGATTCAGCCGGGCCCAGCTCCAGGCCAGCATATTGCGGAGATCCTTCGAGAAGCCGGGTTTGGATGGGCGGTTTCGAGAACCTTCGTAACCGAAGAGCAATCGCGTAAGGGCCCGATGGTGACGGGACTAACGAATGCTCGCAGGCTCCACCGAGCGTCTGTCTGTGCGGGTCATCCATCAACCAGTCATCGGCATCGGCCGTGAACGATTGTTCAGTCGGTCGGACCTTCCGGCCAGACAGACATGCCAATCTAGGAACTCAGCGCCTGGCAGAGGCCAAGAGGTTGGAACTGCGGGCGCCCTTGACCCCAGCATGTTCCGCGGCCTAACCTCCGAGCCGGATGCTTGTCAGTTGACTAGAAAAAGTTGAGGAAGCTCATTCAATTTCGAACGCGGTAAGGGATGCTGAAATGCAGGGGCTAAAACTGCCAACTTCGGCGATATCAAATGAACACTGCCCCGACATGAATTCTTGAGGGTGTCCCTGAGCATGCTCAACTGTGTGGCGTGGACTCAGTCGAGCCACAAGCCCTGAAGATTTGGCATGCGTATGCTGGCGATCTGGCGGAGAAGTGTAGTTTAGCTGAGCGAGCTTATGGCTGAAGGACGACTGAAATGACGCGAGTCTCAGGTGAAGTAGCAATAGTGGGAATTGGATGGACACCGCAGGGCGAGCTTCCCGGTCAGTCACCCGAGCTAACATCTGTAAACGCGATCAAGGCGGCGCTTAAA
>DATNLP010000282.1:0-12604 GCA_035602795.1 Acidimicrobiales bacterium
CTGATCGTGGGCGCCGGCGTCATCGGCCTGGCCTCGCTGGCCGCGCTGCGCGGGCTGTATCCGGCCTGCGAGGTGACCGTGTTGGCGCGCCACGCGCATCAAGGGGCGGCCGCCGCGGCGTGCGGGGCCGCCCACGTCGTACAGACCGACCCCGACAACGGCCACTGGGAGGAGCTGGCGGCGCTGACCGGGGCGCGGGTGGTCGGGCGCAGGCGGCACCAGATGCTCATGGGCGGCTTCCGGAGGCGGTCGGGGCGGCGCAGTCGGTTACCGAAGCGCTGCGGGCCGTCGCCCACCGCGGCACGGTGCTGCTCCTGGGCGCGGCCGGGATCAGCGAGGTCGACCTCACGCCCATCTGGTACAAGGAGGCCGCGCTGGTGGGTTCGATTGACCACACGGTCGACGCCGGGTCGGCACCGGGCCTGGCCGGCGGGCCGGACCGCCACTCGGTCGACCGGGCGCTCGACGTGCTGTCGGCCGGCTTGCTGCCCGACGACGTCGTGGTGACGCACGAGTTCGCGTTGGAGCAGTACCGCCAGGCCATCGAGACGGCCATGGACCGGACGGCGTCGCACGCCATCAAGGTGGTGTTCCGGCCGTAGCACACGACGGGCAACGTCCTCGGCCGGTGCCGGTGCCGGTGCCGGTGCCGGTCGGATGGTGGTGGCCGCCGGGACGCGGTCTGGTAGAGAGACGGCCGTGCGATTCACGCTCGGGGCCGTCCGTCGACCCGCAGCGTGGCGCCGGTTGGCGTCGCTGACGGTGCTCGGCGTCCTGGTCGCCCTCGGCCCGGCCGCCGGAGCCGGCCCCGGGCCGACCGGGGCGGCGGCCTCGCCAGCGGCCACGGTCGCGGCGACGACCACGGCCGCGGCAACAGGCGCCGGCCCGCAGCCCGCCTACCGCTGCACCTTCAACGTCAACACGGACGCCTTCACCGGTGCCGACGCGACAGCGTCGGCCATCGGCTGGCTGGGCGACCACAACAGCGTCATCACGTGCCTCGGGGGGACCTTCGTGATCCAGGACGGGCCGGGCGGGTACTTCCAGGACTACGGGTTCGGCGTCTACGACGGCCAGCGCACCACGTGGGCGGACGCCGACGGGTACCTGCCGGCGCAGGTGACCACGTTCGACGACGGCGGCGCCACCGTCGACATCACCGAGTTCGCCGACGAGGTGGTGCTCGGTGGCGACCCCTTCGTGGCCGTCTACAGCCGCGTCCGGGTGGTGAACCCGACGAGCCATACCGTGACCGTCGACCCCGAGGCGTCGCCGGCGCTGGTGCCGCTCGACCGGGCACCGGACGGCGTGCCGCCTCACGGCGCCGTCGACCACGACTACGTGATCGTCTCCGACCGCTTCGGCGCCTCGTACCCGTGGCCGAGCGACGCGGCCATCGCCGGCGCCGGCGGATTCGACGAGCACTTCGCGCACATGCGCACGTTCTGGGACGCCCAGCTGGGCGGCATCGCGCAGATCACCGTGCCCGACGCCCAGCTGGTCGACGCGTACAAGAGCGGCTTCGTCACGACGCAGCTCACCCGCAGCGGCGACGCCCTCGACACCGGGGTCAACGGCTACGAGAGCGAGTTCAGCCACGACGTGGTCGGCATCCTGACCAACCTGTTCACCCAGGGCTCCTTCGCCGACGCGCAGGCGCTGTTGACCGAGGCGCGCAACGTGGTGGGCGGGCAGGGGCAGTACGCCGCCGGCTTCTACGTCGACGGGCTGTGGACCTATCCGGTGCCGTGGGCCGTCTACCTCATGAAGACCGGCGATCTCTCCTTCGTGGAGCAGAACTTCGCCACGAGCGGGCCGGAAGGCGCGGGGGCGCAACCGAGCATCGAGGCCGCCGCGCACACCATCGGGGCCGATCGCACCGGTCCGATGGGCACCATGGAGGCGACCAACGACGTCGACACCCAGGGCTACTGGACGACCGACGACTACGAGGCCCTCCTCGGTCTGGCCGCCTACCGCTACCTGGCCGCGGCGGTGGGCAACACCGGCGAGGCCGCCTGGGCGACCAGCGAGTACGACGGCCTGCTGGAGGCCACCGACGCCGTGCTGGGCCAGACCATCGCCGGCAGCCATCTCGACTACCTGCCCTGCTCGTTGGTGCAGCCGAACACGTCCAACCGCTGCGACGACCCCAGGGACGCCAACTGGACCTCGCCGTTCGCCTTCGGCAGCTGGGCCTGGGAGGGCTACCTGCTCGGCGCCACCGTGACCGGGCCGGGGCTGGCGCTGATCGACGCCACGTACGACTACGGGTTCGGGCGGCTGCGGGGCGTGCTGCCGCCGGGCACGACGGGCGGGTTCCCGGGCGACTACTACTCGAGCACCTACGACGCCGCCCAAGGCGCGGCGGGGCTGATGAGCGCGCACCACCGGGACCAGGGGATCGTCGACTACGAGTTCATGCTGGCCAACGGCCAGAGCGGCCCGCTTTCGTGGTGGGAGAGCTCGAGCGCGCCCGACCCCGCCTCGCCCTGGGTCGGGCGGCACCCGGCCAGCGGCCAGGGCTCCTCGCCGCACGCCTGGGGTATGGCCGGCGCCAACGGTGTCCTCCTCGACTCGCTGGTGGCGCAGCGCACCAACGGGGAGTTGGTGGTGGGCCGCGGCGTGCCGGCTTCGTGGCTGGACCGCTCCCCCATTTCGGTGACGAACTTCCCCACCACCGGCGGCCGGCGGGCCGACCTCACCATCACGTCGAGCGGCTCGTCGGTGACCCTCAGCCTGCGCGGGGCGCGCCCGGCCGGTCCGGTCCTCTTCGAGCTCCCGTCGTTCGTCGGGCACATGGCCTCGGCCTCGACCGGCTCGGTCGACGAGGCGACCGGGACGGTGACCCTGTCCCCGACCACGCGCCACGTCACCGTCACGTTGAAGTCCTGACGGGAGGGCACGCCCGACGCCCGGTTCAGGCCACGAATCTGGTGCTTTTGGCCCATGCGTCGCGCCACCGCGGGTCCGTAGCCTGGTGAGGGGGACGGGAGCGCCCCGTCGGACGGGGAGTCAACCTCGGCGGCGCTCGTGACGAGGGGGAGTCGGATGGAAACAGCGGCTCGGGCTGTGCCCGCCCATCCGGGGAGGGCGGACGCGCCTTGCCATCGCGCCGGTCGCTCCGACCGGCCGCGACCCCGCGGCGCACGCCACGATGCCACCTTCGAGGTCGAGGTCGTCGTCCCCGTGCACAACGAGGCGGCCGGTCTCGAGGCGAGCATCACCACGCTGCGCCGCTACCTCGACGAGTCCTTCCCCTTCCGCACCCTCGTCACCATCGCCGACAACGGCAGCACCGACGGGACGGCCCTGATCGCCCAGCGGCTGGCCTCCAACCTCGACGGGGTCGCGGCCATGATGCTGACGCGCAAAGGCCGCGGGTACGCACTGCGCACGGCCTGGTCGGCCAGCCAGGCCGACGTGCTGGCCTACATGGACGTCGACCTGTCGACCTCGCTCTCGGCCCTGCTCCCGCTGGTGGGCTCGGTGCTCTCGGGCCACAGCGACCTCGCGGTGGGCACCCGGCTCGCCCGGGGGTCGCGGGTCGTGCGCGGACCCAGGCGCGAGTTGATCTCGCGCGCCTACAGCCATGTCGTCCGCCTGTCCCTGCACAGCCGCGTCTCGGACTTCCAGTGCGGCTTCAAGGCCATCCGGTGCGAGTGCGCGCGCCAGCTGCTGCCTCTCGTCAAGGACGACGCGTGGTTCTTCGACACCGAGCTCCTCGTCACGGCCGAGCGGCTCGGGCTGCGCATCAGCGAGACGCCGGTGGAATGGACCGACGACCCCAACTCCTCGGTCGACATCGTGGCGACGGTGGCCGACGACCTGCGGGGCGTTTGGCGCATCGCCCGCGGCCGGCACGTCGAGCGCGTCCGGGCCCAGCGGGCAGCAGCGGCAGCGGGCGACGCGTCGGCCACGGCCGACCAGCTGCTCTCGTTCGCCGGCGTGGGCGTGCTGAGCACGCTCAGCTATCTGTTGCTGTTCGCCCTCGGCTGGAGGGCGCTCGGCCCGTGGGGGGCCAACGCCGCCGCCCTGGCCTTCTGCACGCTGGTCAACACGGCGCTCCACCGATCCCTGGCCCGGCGCTCCCGCGGCGCGCGACCGCGGCGGCCGTCCTTCGCCATGGTCATCGCCGTCCTCTACGGCGTCAGCCTGGCCGCCACCTCCGCCGCCATCGCGGTGGCCGGCGCGCTGGTCGGGCCGTCCCTGGTGGCCGACGCCGTGGCCGCCACCATCGCCAGCTGTGCCGCGTCGCTGGCCCGCTTCTCCCTCCTGCGCGGCTGGGCCTTCCGTCCCCTGGCGCTGTCACCCCTCGCTCCGGTCCCGGGCCGGTGACCGACCTGATGGAGGCGGCGGCGGCCCGGGGCGAGCCGGCGGCGGCGGTCGAAGCGGTGGCCGCAGCCGAACATGGTCTCGTCGGGACGCTCGTTCCCGCGGGGGCGCCTCCGACCGGGTGGCGGGCGCGCGCTCGGCCCCTGCTGCGCCCGGCCGGCTACTACCTGGTGTCGCGCGCCGTCGTGATCGTGGCTGCCTTCGTCTACGCCGGCTTCAACCCCACGCTCGACCCGGTGCCGACCATGGGGAGCATCTTCGACGGTCGCTGGTACCTCTTGATCGCCCAGCACGGGTACCCGCACCGCCTGTTCAACGAGGGCGACGGCAGCCGCTGGGCCTTCTTCCCGGCCTTCCCGACCGCCGTGCGGGGGCTGGCCGAGGTGACGGGGCTCAGCCTGCCCGACGCCGCCGTGGTGGCAGCGTTCGTGTTCGGGCTCACCTCGGCCGTCGCCATCTGGCTGGCCGTGCGCGAGGTGTTCGGCGCCAAGCTGGCCGACGGCGCCGTGCTGCTCTTGGTCTTTTGTCCGACGGCCTACGTCCTGTCGCTCGGCTACACCGAGGGGCTCTTCCTGACCGCGGCGGCGGGCTGCCTGTTCGCCCTGGCCCGTCGTTGGTGGATCACGGCCGCGCTGTGCGCCTGCGTGGCCGGCCTCAGCCGCAACGCGGGGATCGTCGTGATCCTGGCCGTGCTGGTGACAGCGGTGCCGGTCGCCTGGCGCGAACGGGCGGCCCGGCCGGCGGTGGCGGCGGTGGTGGCGCCGCTCGGCCTCGCCTCGTTCATGGCCTACGGCTGGGCCATGGTGGGGACGCCGCTGGCCTTCCTCAGCTCGGAGAAGTTCTGGCACGGCCAGCACTTCGTGTGGTTCCGCACGCCGATCGAGGCGCTCGTCGACGCCGTGCACGGAGGCCCCGCTGCCTCCACCTTCGTGCCCGACGCCCTGGCGGGCGGCGCTCTCGTCGTCGGGCTCCTCGGGCTCTGGTGGCTGGACCAGATGACCAAGGCCCGCACCGGGCCTTCCCCCGGGACGACCGGGGTAGCCGTGCGCGCCATCCCGTTCAGCTGGTGGGTCTACACGATCGGCGCGCTCGTGGTGGCGTACAGCGCCTACTTCACCGACAGCATCCCGCGCTACGCCATGGCGGCGTTCCCGCTGTTCGTGGCGTTCGCCTGGAAGCTCCCCGCCCGCCTGCACTGGGCGGCGGCCGCCGTGATGGCCTGCCTCCAGTGCGCCCTGGTGGTCGCTGTGCTCACCGTGGCCCTGCACCCGGTCGCGGTACCGATCGTCCCTTGAGCGAGAGGGTCGGGCTCAGGGTCCCCTCCCCCGCCTTTCACAGCCTTCTCGGGCAGGCGCTCCGCCGAATTGGGCCATTCGGCCCAGCAAGTTCCCCCTGCAGGCCTCGTTTCCCCCGTCGATGGAAGCGAACGGCACCTCCAACCTCCCCGGACAGGGGCAGATCATCGACACCGCCACCGTCCTCCTGTGTCGCCAGGGCGCGACCTGGGTCGTGGTGATCGAGTCACCCCGCATCAGGGGTGCGCTGCGGCTCGGCTACTCCGGCCGCGACTCGTACGACGCCCGCTACGAGCTCCTCACCCGAGCGCGCCAGGCCTGCCCCGACGCCTCCATCCTGAGTGCCGACGGCGCGTTGGAGTCCGCCGACTACGAGTGGCGGCTGGAGGTCCGCAGCATCGGGGCGCAGCCCGGTGACCTCGGCGCCGCGCTGCACCGCGAGCTCTCGGCAGAGCCCCGCACGCACAGGCGCCGGCTCGAGGGCAAGACGTCGCGCCGCCATTGCCGGGCCGGCCGCTGCCCGATCGTGTCGGGCCGCCCACGCTGGTTCTGATCCTCGCGCTCAACCGACCCCGGCCGGCGCACTCCCTTTCACGCTGGTGCGGTACATCTCGCGGCGCACGCCCGAGTAGTCGTTGAGCGCGTTGTGCATGGTGCAGCGGTTGTCCCAAATGGCGAGCGTCTTGACCGACCAGCGGAGCCGGCAGGTGAAGTTCTCGTTGATGCTGTGCCGGTACAGGTGAGCCAGCAGCGTCTGTGACTCCTCCTTCGTCCAGCCCTGGAAGCGGACGGTGTAAATGGGGTTGACGAAGAGCACCCGCTTGGCCGTGACCGGATGGACGGTGACGACCGGGTGGACGTGCTCGGCATACGCCTCGGCCGAGGGCGCGATGGCCATGGACGTCAGGTCCTTCACCTGGTCGAGCAGGCCACCCGTGCCATAGGCCAGGCCGGCCGAGTGGACGGCGCGCAATCCCTCCAGCATCGATTTGAGGCCGTTCGACAATGTGTCGAAGGCCAGGTACTGGTTCGACCAGACCGTGTCGCCGCCATGGTCGGGCACCTCCCAGGCGTGCAGCAAGGTGTAGGCGGGCGGAGCCGGCAGGTAGCTGAGGTCGCTGTGCCACGCGTTGGCGAAGTTCAGGACGTCCGTGGGCTCCTTGATCACCCGGATCACGTAGGGCCGGTCCTCCAGCGGGTCGACGAACGGCGTCACGTCACGCCCGCCCAGCAGGTCGGTGACCCGCTCGAGGTCGTCGAGGCTCAGGTCCTGTTCGGGCAGGAACACCACCAGGTGGTCGGCCAGGGCCTGGCGCAGGCCGTCCAGGTGGGCCGGCTCCGACGCCTCGGCCAGGTCGATGCCGCTGACCACGGCCCCGAGCGCCCCCGCCACCGGCTCCACGGTCAGCGAGCCGACGCGGGTCGTCGTCATCTAAGGCTCAGGCCAGGCCGAGGAGCTCGGCCCCGTTCCGCCAGAAGAACCGCTCGCGTGTGGCGTCGTCGAAACGCGCCACGGCGTCGCCGAACGCCTCGAACGGGCGCTTGCCCCCTTCGGGATGCGGATAGTCGGTCGAGAACATGAACAGGTCGGGGCCGCACTGTTCGAGCAGCCATGCCGTGTCCTCGAACGGGAAAGGCGTGAAGCGCACCTGCCGGCGCAGGTATTCCGACGGCAGCAACGTGAGCTCCTGGAGGGCCGGCTCGAACTTGGAGAACGAGCGCAGCGCGTGGTCGACATTGCGCAGCAGCCCGGGCACCCAGCTGGCGCCGAGCTCAATGGCGGCACCGCGCAGGGCGGGATGGCGTTCGAAGACGCCGTCGAGGGCCAAGCAGGCGAGGAACCGCTCGGGCGAGTGGTGCAGCACCGGGAAGTCCTTCGACCGCAAGTTCTCGCCGCCGCCCAGCCAGTCCTTGGGACGCGGCCGCCCGTTGTTGTGGAACGACCGGGGCAGCAGCTTCCCGCCGCCGACGTGGAGCACGAAGGGCACGCCCGCCTCGGCCAGACGGGCCCACACCGGCTCGAGGTCGACGTGAGTGGGCGAGAAGTCCCCCGGGGCGTCCGAGGGGACCCACACGGCGGCCACGCCGGTTTCGAGCGCGTCCTCCAGCGCCGCCCGCGCCCGCTCGGGGTCGTTCAGCGGCAGGTACCCGACCGCCTTGAGCCTCGGGTCCGGGGCGCAGAAGTCGACCATGGCCCGGTTCAGCGCGGCGGTCCCGCCGTAGAGGACCTCGGGGTCCTTGCTCGACGCGAAGTGACCGAGAGCGAAGGTCGGGAACACCAGCTGGGCCTCGATGCCCAGCGCATCGAGGACCCGGGAGCGCACCTCGGTGTCCAGGGCACCCGGGGCCATCCAGCCTTTGGGGCCCTTGAGCACCTCGGCACCGATCTCCTGCTCCCGGTGGGACTGCCACAGCGCGGGCAGGCTGGTCATCAGCTCGGCCGCGCCGGCGCCGGCGCCGGCCAGCCCGAGCGGCGACAGCCGGTCGCGCACGGCGGGGTCGGCGAACTCTCCCAACCACTCCGCTGTCTCCATGAGGTGGCTGTCGGCGTCGAAAATCGCTGTGTCCATGGGCCCTCCTGGCTGGGAAACGGCTGGCCCGACAAGCGTAGACCCGGCCGGTTCGGCCGCCACATCGAAGTATTACGAGGTTCACAACGTTCTCTGACCGGGTGTGCAGGCCCGGGTTGTCCAATGGACCCCGTAGTGAACGAGCCCTCGGAACCCCTGGGCCGTACACCTTCTTTAGGAGCGGGAGAGGGCCCGGACGGAGGATCACGCATGATGGAGGAACGGAACCACGAGACGACCGGCCAGGCCATGGGCGCCTCGGAGCCGAAGGCGCAGCACGACGCCATGGCACCCGAGGACCCGTCGCTCATGGGCGCGACCGGGACCGACGCCACGGCACCCGGCGCTCCTTACGGCGCCGCCCTGGGCGGCCGGCGCCTCCGGAAGCATCGCTTCGGCGTGTGCCATCGCTGTGGTTGGACCAGGTTGGTGTCAAAGGTCCGGCGTGAGGACTACCCGCGGATCGGAGTGGGACGAGCGTTCGGGCGTCTCTGCGACGATTGTTTCGCCGATCTGCTCGGCGCGGCATCGACCCAAGGGGCTACCGCAACAGCGCTCGACGAGGTGGGTGCCGCGGCGGCTTCAAACAGTGGCATCCCCCGCCAGCTTGCCGGCGCCGGCCTCAGCGGCGGCCCACCCCGTTCGGCGATCACGGGCGGCCACGCTTTCGCCTAGCCCGGGCGGAGTCGCCGAGGTCCGCTCCGCGGCTCGAACGTGGAGAGCGAGCGCAGCACGTGGTGGTCGTCGCGCCGCAGTCCGGGCACCCGACTGGCGCCGAGCTCAACGGCGGCCTTGGGTTGACTTCGGGATCCCCGACGCGAGGCTCAAGGCGGTCCGGTATCCCCCGACCGGACGGTCGCGTGCGTCAATCCGCTGCAGAAAGCTGCTGGTCCGGGCGCCACAGCGAACTTTTACGGGACTCATAGCTTTCTCTGACCTGGCGTACAGACCCGCATTGTCCAATGAACCCCGTGAACGAGCCCGTGGAACCCCGGGGCTCAGACGGAGGATTCCGAATGACCGAGGAAGCGAACAACGAGACGACCGGCCAGGCCATGGGCGGCTCGGAGCCGGACACGGTGCTGGACGCCGTGGTGCCCGAGGACCCGGCGCAGGCCATGGATCTACCCGCGGCCATTCCCCCGCCGCCGGCAGGCACGCCCCTCTCCCAGGCCAGCGCGCCGCCTCCCCAGGCGAGCACGCCGCCCATGGGCCTCCCGCAGGAGACCCCGGCCAGCACGCCGCCCACCGGCCTCCCGCAGCAGCCCCCGGCAGAGGTGCCCCCGACCGGGACCTACGCCATGGGCGCGCTGGCCGGGAACCCCGCGCCGGGTGAGGCACCCAGTGCTCCCTACGGCGCCGCGCCGGGCTATGGCGCCGCGGCCGGCTTCGCCGCCTCCCCCGGTGACACCGGCGGTTGGCCGGCCCCACCGGCCCCGCCGACGACGGCCAGCGGGACCCACAAGGTCCGCAACGGGTTGTTGGTCGGCGGTGCCGCGCTCGCCGTGTTGGCCGCCGGGATCGGCATCGGCCACGGCGCGTGGAACAACGGGACCTCCAACCTGTCTGCCTCGAACGTGGCCGGCAACGGACAACTGGCACCCCGCTCCGGGTCAGGCGCGTCGGGCAACGGCTCCGGCGGCTTCCCGTTCGGCGGCCGCGGCTTCTCGGGCAATTCCGGCAACTCCAGCAATTCCGGCAACTCCGGCAGCTCGGGGAACTCCGGCTCGGGGTCGTCGAACTCTTCGGGTCCGAGTGATGTCAACGCCATTGCGTCGAAGGTGGACCCCGGCCTGGTCGACATCAACACCACGCTCGGCTACCAGGACGACGAGGCCGCCGGCACGGGCATCGTGCTGACGTCCAACGGCGTCATCCTCACCAACAACCACGTCATCGACGGCGCCACCAGCGTGAGTGTCACCGACGTCGGCAACGGCAAGACCTACACGGCAAGCGTCGTCGGCTACGACCGGACCAAGGACATCGCCGTGCTCCAGCTGCACAACGCCTCGGGCCTGACCACGGCCTCCCTCGCCACCTCGGCCAACGTCTCGGTGGGAGAGCAGGTGGTCGGCGTCGGCAACGCCGGCGGGACCGGCGGGACGCCGAGCGCGGCGGGCGGCACGGTGACCGCGCTCAACCAGTCGATCACCGCCAGCGACGAGGGCGACGGCACCTCGGAGCAGCTGAGTGGCCTCATTGAGTCGAACGCGGACATCCAGCCCGGCGATTCGGGTGGTCCGCTGGTCAACACGTCCGGAGAGGTGTTGGGGATGGACACGGCGGCCTCGGCCGGCTTCTCGTTCCAGTCCAACGACCAGTCGTCGGGCACCCAGGGCTTCTCCATCCCGATCAACACCGCTCTCGGCATCGCCCGGGAAATCGAGGCGGGCGACGCCTCGACCACCGTGCACGTCGGCGAGACAGCCTTCCTCGGCGTCGAGATCAGCACCGGTGGCAGCTCCACCGGCGGTGAGGGCGGTATCGGCGGCGGTGGGGGCGGCATCGGCGGCTTCTTCGGAGGCAACTCCGGCAGCACCGGCAACACGGGCACCGGCAACACCGGGTCATCGTCCGCCTCGGGGGCCGACGTCGCCGGCGTGGTCACCAACGGCCCGGCGCAAGAGGCCGGTCTGGCCGAGGGTGACGTCATCACGTCGCTCGGCGGCAAGACGATCACCTCGGCCAACGACCTCACCAGCGCCATGGGCATCTACCACCCGGGCGACAAGGTGCAGGTGGCCTGGACGGACAGCTCCGGTGGGACGCACACGGCCACCGTCCAGCTCAGCTCGGGCCCGCCTCAATGATCGCCGCCTGAGCCTGGCGCAGATCCGCCTGCCGCCCGCGTCCGACACGTTCGGGATGCGGGCGGCAGCGCGTTGCGGGCGGCAGCGCGTTGCGGGCGGCGCGCTGCGGCGCACCGGTCGGGGTCAGCGGTTCTGCGACACCTCGAAGAGGGAGACCAGCGTGGCCACCACGGCGGCGCCCAGCACCAGAATGGCGCCCCAGCCCACGTTGAGCGAGATGCCGTGGATCGGATGCGCGCTCCGCAGCTTCTCGACCAGCCGCACCATGACGAAGATCGACAGGCCGAGGCTGACGACGGACAAGAGGCTCGTCACGATGCGCAACGACCGCTCCTCCGAGACCATCATGAGGCCGGAGAAGAGCAGGAGAACCGTCCCGGCGATCAGCGTGATGAAGCCGTTGATCCCGATCAGGTTCGAAATGCCCTGGTCGACCCCGGAGGCCGCGCCCGAAGTGGAGAACGCCACGCCGCCGAAGACCGAGCCCGAAATGGAGGCACTCGAGCTGATCCACGTGGTCACGGAACCGACCATCATGGCGACCGCGCTGACCAGTAGGAGAAACAGGCCCAGGGTGACGCCGGGCGCCACCGGCGCCTGCGTGGGCGCGGCGGGATGGGGCGCGTAGGGGTTGGCGGACAGCAGACGGGGCCCGTTGGTGGCCTCCATGACGGGGGCGACCGTAGCCGGGGTCTCGTGGCCGACCTCGGTCCAGCCGGTCCCGGCGCTCCAGTGTCGCCGTCCCACCCAGTCGGTGCCGTCCCAGTAGGTCTGTTCGTTGGGGTTCGTCCGCACCGGGTACCACCCGGGCTCTTTCGGCGGGCCGCCGCTGCCTTCGGCCCGGATGTCGGGCACCACTTGGGGTGACGGTACGGAAGGCGCTCCCGACTGGCCTTCGCGGTCTTCCGCCATCTGGCTCACCTCCGGTCCGCCAACCGCCTCGTTGACCCTGGCAGCAGAGGTTAGCGGGGGGCGACCCCGAATTTAGGGTTTACCTGCAGCAACCCAGCTGTTGACGCGGGCGTCGCTGATGCGCTTGGCGGTGGCCATATCGGCCCAGGATCGAAAACCGTCTTTCTCCTCCGCGCTGAGCTGGGAGTAGAGCGTCTTGGGCTGGCCGGCATTGGTGCTTCGAGCGGCCCGCGAGCCGGTCGCACCACCCGTTGCCCGTCCGTACTCGATATACGGCTGCAGAGCGCTCCGGAGCTTGGCGGCGTTGGCGGCGTTGAGATCGATCTCGTACGTCTTGCCGTCCAGGGAGAAGCGCACCGTCTCGTCGGCGTCGCCCCCGTCTATGTCGTCGGTCAGCTTCACAATCACGGTCTTGGCCATGCACCCATGGTGGCAGAGGCCGGGGCGCCGTACATTCGTCACCGATCCGCAATATGAGATGCACGCATGGTCCCCGCCCTCCCCATAAGGTGGGGTGGTCTCGACGCGCCGGGCCCGACCCTTATTCCCCCTCCGTCGGATCCAAGGCGCGTCGAGACGCGTCCGGGGGCACCACAGCCCAATCTTCGCCGGGCACGCCAGCCACCAGAATGGGGGCCGATGGCATCACGACGATCCGCCCGCCGGACCCGCCGGACCC
>DATNLP010000284.1:0-3844 GCA_035602795.1 Acidimicrobiales bacterium
TTCCCCGCCCAGAAGAAGGGTTAGCTCGGCGCTTCTGCACCCGTGTCGTGCGACCACCAGTCCGCTGTTCGGACGGAGGCACGCACACGCACGGCGCAGGCTTGGCCCGACCCATGACGGGATCGTCCGTTGCCGTCGCCGCTGTGAGGCCCGGGGGAACGTCACGACGGTACGCTCGACTCTCGAGACGAGGAGGTGTCCGTGGAGCTCATTCACGAATTTGACGTTGCCGGCTCTCTAAAGCCGCCCGTGGTGTTCGGCAGTCGGATGTTCTTGGAGATAGCCGAAGGCAAGGTGACCGGGGAGCGACTGAACGGCACCCTTCTGTCGGGTGGCGGCGACTGGATCGTCTTAGGTGCCGACGGGTGGGGACAGGTCGACGTGCGGGGCCAGATAGAAACCGACGACGGCGCGTACGTCTACACCCAGTACACCGGACTGCTCGAGTTGAACGACAAGGTCCTGAACGCGACGACCAGCGGGACCGGGACCGACTGGAACGACCAATACTTCCGCACGACGCCACGATTCGAGACCGGTGACGAGCGTTACCGCTGGGTGACCACGAGTCTCTTTCTTGCCGAGGGCCATCTCCTGGCGGGCGGCGGCGTCGAGTACCACGTCTTCCGGGTCAGCTGACCAGCAGTGGGCGCCAGCGACAGAACCCTTCTTGGTCCGGCTCAAAGTGGCGCAGGGCGAGACAATCGATGGACAACGATTGCAGTCGCCTGCGATACTTCGGCCCGGAGCTGGAGGGAAGGCGGGCCAAACGATGACAGGTCGACTCTGGCTACGCACGGGCGCGCGAGTGCCCGCCTTTGGTTTGATGGCCGCTCTGGCGTCGATAACCGCGGTGACCGCTGGATTGGTTTCGGAACCAGCTTCTGCACAGCCTCCATCTACCCCTGCCGCATCGCCGCCGTCCCACTCCCCTCCCGCGTCGTCTTTCACGGTCCAGCTCGCCGCGGCGAGCGTCAGCGTGGACAACTTGAGCAGCTATTCCAATAGTCAAGTGACCAGCTTGGTGCAGTGGGCAGACCGGGGTATGGCCACGACGAACCCTCTACACAACGCCGTCAGCGGCGAGATGGAGACCGGCGACAAAGTCGTGGTCACCCAATACGGGGTCTACTGGCTCGACATCGAGCGCCGGGGTGGCTTGCTTTCGGGCGCTTGGCCGATCGCCTCCACTCCGACCGGGCCGAAGTTCCAGTACATGCCCTACGGCAACGAATGGGAGCCGAACGAACTTCTCCCCGGCTCAGACCCCAGCAACGCCTCCGTCTGGGCCACTGGTCAAGGTCTGAACGTGTTGGCGGTTGGAGGCGTTGACGGAAGTTGCATACCGGGCCAGGGCACCTTCGTGATCGAGAACTCCGATGTGTGCGGCTACGTCAACAACGGGGTGAAGGTGAATTTGACCAGCGGCATCGACTCCGCCGGAGAGCACACCTATTCCTTCGCCGGCACCCTCTACCAGGAGGGGACGAACGACGACCAGGTGATCACGGACAGTAGTGGCCAAAGCGCCACGCTCCAGTTCGCTCTGACGTACTACTTCCGCAGTTACACCGACACGAGCGATGACTACCCGAACCGGGCCTTTGGGCCAGCCGACCGGCGAGTCCGCACGAATTTCACGATCACGCCTAGCGCAAACATCAACCTGGGCACCGTGGTCATCGCCGACAACTCCGACGACGGCGCCGTCACCTACCCCTATCGCCACTACAACTACTCGAACACAACCCGATACATCTACGAACCGCCCGACAACGGTTGCATCAACGCAAGCTTGCCGGCCGGCAATGTCGGCTTACTGTGTGAGGGGTCCTCCTACGTGAGCAACTTCATCACCCAGCCGAACACGCTGCCGAACACATTGGTCGGCGGCAACTTCGTGACCGAAGAGCAGAGCAGAACGGCAGGCAGCACAACCGATCGGGAAATGACCGCCATCGTCCCAACGTCGTCGCCGTACCGTCTACCCGAGCGAATCGACCTGCTCTGGAACCAGGGGTTGAATGTGACATCCATGGACGTCGACTACTTCAACAACGAGTCCGTGAGCGTGCCGGGTGGTAGTTCGCTGAACCTCGGTTACGACCTGCAAACCGTCCCGGTCGGCTGAGGTCCAGAGATCCATCTAGCTCACCGAACCGGCAGACCTCTGTCGCCGAACGACATACACGACGACGTGTGGGCACCAGACCCGAAGTGCGATTACACGGGTGATCCGCTGGACGGGACAGGGCACCCGTGACGACCCGGCGACCAGCGATGATGTACGGGCCACGAGAAGTGCCACGCCGCAGCTCGCCGGCGCCGCCGGCCTCGAGGTCCCGAAGCCTCAAGTGGGCGCAGCGAAGTAGTACTGCGCCAGCCCGAGCACCTGGTTCAGTTCCAGGTGATCGATGTCGACCCGAACGTCGGCTACCACCTTGGCTGCGACATCCTTGCGATGCTCTTCGACGTAAGCCACCCAGCGATGCGACGCGTTCGCCTTCCCTCCCCCGTGTCCCAACAGCAGGATTGCCCCCGCAGGCGACAAGGCGTCGGTCAGTTCGTGCCAGTACGCCGGATCCTCGTCTTCGTACGCACCCGAAGGGTTTCCGGCGTGGTGGTGGACTTTGTGAACGTGCCCGTGTGGATCCGTCGCCACGAGGCGCTCAGGCCGCTGGCCGGGTGCAGCATCCGTCACGTAGATGATGGTCTCGTGAAAGTCGATGACAGCAACGACGTTCTTGCCGCGGATCTGCTCCAAGTCGTCGGCCATTTCAGACTTCTTTGCCCTCGTCTTCGAGGTCCGCGGCCACGGTGTCGTAGCCGGCACTCGTCAATATTCGGCGCAAGTCGACCAGTTGTTGTCCGTCGATGTCCTTGTCACTCGGACGCCTGAGCACCTCTGTCTCCTCGCCGATGCGGAACAGAAACATGTCGTCGTGCTGTTGTTCGATGGATCCGATCGCCTCGAGCAAGGACACGACGTCGTGCCATTCGACGTTGTAGTTCGTCTTTTCCTGAAAGATCTGTACCAGGGTGTCTCGATGATGGCCACTGAGATGCTCGGGCCCTGAGATTGACGACATCGGGATCCTCTCGTCGTGGTGAAGACCTCAATGTAGCGAGAGTCCTCAATCGGCGCGAGACCCCGAAGGTCTCAGCCATTTCTCGTTCCTGTGCGGTTTTCCGACGGCAACGGCTACCCTCGACAGGGCCGACGGCCGACAGCCGACCGGCGACTGGGGGGTTCCCGACCCGAGCCCGTCCGGGCCCGCAAAGACGTAAGCGAAACACTCCCAGGACATTCGATGCGAAAGGAAGCAGGCTCATGCCCGACGACGCAGTAAATGACGCTGGCTCCTCGATCGACCACCGGCACCTTCTCTTGCTCGGTGCCGGGCCGGGACTGGGAATGGCCGTGGCTCGTCGCTTCGCCGTCGGGGGCTATCGGGTGACCTTGGTGGCTCGCAGCACGGACGGGCTCCGCGATCTCGCCGACAGCCTGGCTGACACCGGAGCCCAGATCGACACGATCGCGGCAGACGCCAGCGACCCCGAAGGTCTGAGAGCTCGAATGGGTGAGCTCTACGGCGAGCAGGGTGCGCCCGGGCTGATCATCTACAACGCAGTCATGGGAGCTCCCGACAAGCTTCTGAGCTCGAGCGTCGAGCACCTACAGACGGCCTATGCGGTTGACGTCATCAGCGCCATCGTTCTGACGCAGGCCGCGGCCCCAGCCATGCGCGCGGGCGGATCCGGCACCATCATGGTGACGGGTGGGGGGTTCGCAGATAATCCGATCCCAGCCCTCGCGACCGTTTCCCTTGGCAAGGCAGCACTC
>DATNLP010000304.1:0-7610 GCA_035602795.1 Acidimicrobiales bacterium
GGTGACCACCATGGTGGTCGGATGGTGCTGCCACTCCACGTCGTCGAACACGCGGCGGAGGATGGCCTCCCCGCTCGAGCGTCCGAAGCGGTCGTCCGTGTAGTCGAGGCCTGACCAGCCGATGGCATCTCGCGACATCTCCCTGAGCTCGAGGAGATGATTGGGGCCGTTGGTGGCCGCCAGCAGCACTCCTCCCGGCCGCAGGACGCGCCCGAATTCAGCCGTGGCCCGATCGGCGTCGGGCACGTGGTAGAGCATGTGGTTAGCCACGACGACGTCGAAGGCATCGTCGTGGAACGGCAGGTCCTGGACGTCGCAGGCAAGGGCATCAGCCAGCTCGACGTTCTCGAGCGGTGCCACGATCAGGCGGGCCGCCTCGACCATCCCCTCGGAGAGGTCGGTCAGGGTGAGCCGGATGTGGGGCAGGAGCGGGCCGATGTTGGCCCACAGGTTGCCCGACCCGCACCCAGCCTCGAGCACGTCGGCGTCTTCGGGCCAGTCCACCCGCGCCACCAGCCACCGAAACCAGGGCTCGTCGGACCGCGAGTACTTCGCGTGCAGTGCAATCCGGACGTTGAGGTTGCTCGGGTCCTTGTACTGCGACTCGCGCAGGTACTGCTGATCGGTGGAGAGTCCGTGGCGCGGTGCGGACACGACGCCCTCAGCCGGCGCGGGATGCGGCCATGTCCTCGTGGCTGCCTCCGCTGGGCCCCGCCGTCCATGTCACCAGGTACTTCGGCATAGCGCTCTTTCTTCATCGTCTTCCGAACGGCTGCGTTGCAGAGGCTACCCACGAGGTCCGGTACCGTGCCCCGCCGACAGTCCTGGGTCTGGCCGGCCGCCTGTGCCGCCTGCCGGGTCGTGCCGATTGCACAGTCGCCGAAGCACGCAACTACCGTGGTCGGTGATGCAGGAGTTGGAGTCGCCGCAGCGGGTCTGGCAGGTGAGCAAGTCCGTACGCAAGGCGGCCGTTGTCGTCGCCCTGGTCTTCGTCGTCGTCGCCCTCGTCTTCACGACGGTGGGGACGGTGGCAGGCGTCACCGCGATCTGGTTGCTGTGCATCGCGGTCTTGTTGTCGGTATGGCGCTGGTATCTGGTCCCGTACATCGCACTTACCGCCGACTCCCTCGTGGTGCAGGGCGTCTTCGCCCGTCGGTCGGTTCGCTACGGCGCCATCAAAGACGCCCGACCGGGTTTCTACGGCTTGAAGATCGAGACGACGAATCAGGGCGCGTTCAGCGCCTGGGCCGTCCAGAAGTCGAAGTTCGCCGAGTGGTCCCACAAGCACACGGTTGCGGACGAAGTGGTCGCCGAGATCAAGGAGCGCGTGCAGCTGACCTCGGCGTGAGGAAGGGCCGTCGGGCTGTTACTCCTGGACCAGCTCGATCAGCGTCCCGAACGATGTCTTGGGGTGGATGAAGGCCACCGTGGTCCCGCGTGAGCCCGGGCGGGGCTGCTCGTCGATCACCCGGCCGCCGGCGTCCTTGACCGCCTGCAGCGCTGCGCCGCAGTCGTCGACGCGGTAGCCGACGTGGTGAAGACCTTCACCCCTGTTGGCCAGGTACTTGGCGACAGGTGAGTCGTCGTTGGTGGGGGTGAGCAGCTGGACGTAGGAGTCGGCGACCTTCAGAAGCGCCTCCTCCACCCCGTCGGACTCCACCCGCTCGCGATGGTCGACCGTTGCGCCGAACACCTCGGCGTACCAGGCGATGGCGGCGTCGAGGTCGTTGACCGCGATGGCCACGTGGTCGATCTCGGTCAGCAGAGGATCGCTCATGCGCCGTGCCGCCGGAACAGCGTGATGCGGTCCTCACCCACCTTGGCGCGCAACTCCGGGTCGTCGACGCCGAGCCCCTCTTGCGGGGCCAGGCACAGCACCCCGATTTTGCCTTCGTGCAGGTTGTGGTGGACCTGGTAGGCCGCCTCGCCCACCTGCTCGAGCGGGTAGACCGCCGAGAGCGGCGGCAGGACCTTGCCGTCGCAGATGAGCTGGTTGGCGTCCCACGCCTCGCGGTAGTTGGCGAAGTGGGATCCCTTGATGGTCTTCAACTTCATCCAGAGGTGGCGGTTGTCGTACTCGATCATGTAGCCGGACGTGGCGGCGCAGGTGACGATGGTCCCGCCCCGCTTGCAGGCGAAGACGGACGCACCCATCGTCTGCCTTCCCGGATGTTCGAAGACGATCTCGGGCTCGCCGCCGACGAGGGCCCGGATGTCCTTGCCGAAGCGCCGCCACTCCGACTCGTCCTGGGTGTGCTCGTCGGACCAGAAGCGGTAGTTGGCCGCCTTTCGGTCGATGACGGCCTCCACTCCGAGATCATTGAGCAGTTTGACCTTCTCCGGCGAGGAGACCACGCCGATCGGCGTGCCGCCGCCGTTGAGCACGTGCTGGACGGCGTAGCTCCCGAGTCCACCGCTGGCCCCCCACACCAGGACCGTGTCGCCCTGCGTCATGCGGGCGCCGTTGGGCGAGACCAGCATCCGATAGGCGGTCGAGTTGCACAGCGCGTTGATGGCCGCCTCCTCCCAGCTGAGGTGCGTCGGCTTCGGCATGATCTGGTTCGCCTTCACCAGGGTGATGTCGGCCAGCCCTCCGAAGTTGGACTCGAAGCCCCAGATCCGCTGGTTGGCCGCCAGCATGGAGTCGTCGTGGGCCGAGGGATCCTGGTCGTCCACGTAGTTGCACTGGATGGTCACCTTGTCGCCGACCTTCCAATTGCGCACGGCTGACCCCGTGCGCAGGACCACGCCCGAGGCGTCGGACCCGACGATGTGGTAGTCGAGCGCGTGGCGGGCCGCCCAAGGCCCCTCCTTGGCCAGGCGGTCCAGGAACCCAAAGGTGGGCAGCGGCTCGAAGATGGACGTCCAGACCGTGTTGAAGTTGATCGACGAGGCCATCACGGCCACGAACGCCTCGTCGGGGGCCAGTTCGGGAAGAGGCACCTCCTCGACGTGGAGGGACCGCCGGGGGTCCTTGTCCGAGGAGTCCAGGCCCTCGAACATGTTCGTCTCGCTCCGGCGGACCAGGGCGGCCCGGTAGGTGTCGGGCATCGGTAGTCTGGCCAGCTCTTCTGCGGGCGCGCCAGCCAGGACGGCACTGAGGATGTCGTTCATGTGCCCCGACGATAGTGGGCCGGTACGATGTAGTTTCCGGCCGGTAACCAGACCGGCCCGAACCCGGAGGTGCAGGGAATGGCTGAGGCCGTCATCGTCGCGGGGGCTCGCACCCCCATTGGGAAGCTCTCCGGCGCCTTGGCGAGCTTTTCCGGCATGGACCTGGGTGGTTTCGCCATCGCCGAGGCGCTGAGGCGGGCCGGGGTCGCCCCGGACCAGGTGGACTACGTGCTGATGGGCCAGGTCCTCTTGGCCGGCCAGGGCCAGATCACGGCTCGCCAGGCGGCCGTCAAGGCCGGCATCCCGATGACGGTCCCCGCCAACACCATCAACAAGGTCTGCCTGTCGGGCCTGAACACGATCTACCTGGCCGACCAGATGATCCGTGCCGGCGAGGCTGACATCGTGGTGGCCGGCGGGATGGAGTCGATGACCCAGGCGCCTTACCTGCTGCCGGGTGCCCGGGCGGGCTACCGGGCCGGCGACGCCACGCTGATCGACTCCATGATGTACGACGGCCTGACGGACTCGTTCGACCACATCGCCATGGGACTGAGCACCGAGCAGCACAACGAGAAGGTGGGCGTGTCCCGCGAGCGCCAGGACGCCTTCGCAGCCGCCAGCCACGAGAAGGCGGCGGCCGCGGCGAAGGAGGGCCGCTTGGCCGAGGAGATCGTCAACGTCGAGGTGCCCCAGCGCAAGGGTGACCCGTTGCTGGTCGACACCGACGAGGGCGTTCGTCCGGGCACCACGGCCGAGTCGTTGGGCGCTCTCAAGCCGGCCTTCACCAAGGACGGAACCATCACGGCGGGCAATGCGTCGCAGATCTCCGACGGTGGGTGTGCCGTGATCGTCATGTCCGCCGACAAGGCAAAGGAGCTGGGTGTCACTCCGCTCGGGCACATCGTCAGCTACGGCATGGTGGCTGGTCCCGACAACTCGCTGATGACCCAGCCGTCCCGGGCCATCACCAAGGCCGCCGGCAAGGCCGGAATCGGGCTCGAAGCCATCGACCTGTTCGAGATCAACGAGGCCTTCGCGGCCGTGGGCCTGGCGTCCGTCGACGACCTCGGCATCGACGAGGAGAAGGTCAACGTCAACGGCGGCGCCATCGCGCTCGGCCACCCGGTCGGGATGTCCGGCGCGCGGGTGGCTCTGACGGCGCTGCTCGAGCTGCGCCGCCGCAGCGCCTCCACTGCAGCCGTCGCACTGTGCGGCGGGGGCGGCCAGGGCGACGCCGCCATCCTGCGTTCCCTCGGCTGACGCCGCAGATGGGTCCGGCTCAGCCGTAAGGCGGGGCCATCATGGTCACCAGCTTGGCGGAGTGCGCCATCACGTCGGCCCACCGCTCGACTTTGAACGAGTAGACGCCGAGCGCGCAGGTGGGGAACCCCGTGCGCACCGCCAAGGAGGTCCCCTTCTTGTCGGTCGGCGACAACAACCCCTGCGACAGCGAGAACGCCGTCGGGTTGTGGCCGACGACTAAGGCCGAGCGGGTGTCGTCGGGGAGTTGCCGCAGGTACCCGAGGACCTCGTCGGGGTCGGCCCCGTAGAGCCCTTCGTCGAGCCGGCGCTCGGGTGGGTCAGCCATGTCCGCCAGCACCAAGTCCGCGGTCGCCACTGTGCGGGCGGCCGGGGAGATCAGGGCAATCGCGGGACGTGGCACGCGCTTCAGGGCCGGTCCCAGGCCGTCGCCCGTACCGCTGAACAGACGGCCCAGGGCCGTGGCGTCGCGCCGACCCCGAGGTGCGAGCACCCGATCGAAGTCGGAACCGCCAGATGGCGGGTCGGTCACTGTCTTGGCGTGCCGGAGTAGCCACACCGTACGGGCCACTGGTGCCATCAGCCCAGGGCGAACGCCTTGTGCAAGCTGCGCACGGCGCGCTCCACGTCACTCTCCGCCACCATGCACGAGGTCCGGATCGTCGACGTCGAAATCATGTCGATGTTGATCTCCTCGTTGGCCAACGTCTCGAACATGGTGGCGGCGATGCCCGGATGCGACTTCATGCCGACCCCGACCAGCGATACTCGTGCGACCTCGGCGTCCGCGGTGACTCCCGACGCGCCCAGCTCGTCGGCATGGGCCCGAGAGGTCTCGACGGCGACCGGGAGGTCGGTCGTGGGCACGGTGAAGGAGATGTCCGTGGTCCCGTGTGCTGAGGTGTTCTGCACGATCATGTCGACATTGATGGACTTGTCGGCCAGTGCCCGGAAGAGCCGGGCCGCGACGCCGGGCTGGTCCGGGACGCCGCTCACTGTGACCTTGGCCTCCGAGATGTCGTGGGTTACGGCGGTGACGACTGCTTCTTCCATGTCTGCATCCTCCTCCACGACCCAGGTGCCCGGCTCCCAGGTGAAGCTGCTGCGCACGTGCAACGGGACGTTGTGGTTGCGGGCGAACTCGACGGCGCGCAACATCAGGACGCGCCCGCCGGTGGCCGCCATCTCGAGCATTTCGTCGAACGAGATCCGGTTGATCCGGTGCGCCTCCGGCACGATCCGCGGATCGGCCGTGAAGACGCCCGTCACGTCGGTGTAGATCTCGCAGACGTCGGCGTTCAGCACGGCTGCCAGAGCGACGGCCGTGGCATCGGACCCGCCCCGGCCGAGCGTCGTGATCTCGCGCTCGGTCGAGACACCCTGGAACCCGGCCACGACGGGCACCTTGCCGTCGGCCAGGGCGGCGCGCAGCCGGTCGCCCTTGACCTCCAAGATCTTGGCCCGGGTGTGGTCGTTGTCGGTGATGATCCCGACCTGGCTGCCGGTGAAGGAGGCGGCCTCGACTCCGAGCTCGGCCAGGGCCATCACGAGGAGCGACATGGAGATGCGTTCCCCGGTGCTCACGAGCATGTCGAACTCACGTGGCGGCTGCGTGCTGCTGACCGAGTTGGCCAGGTGGATCAGCTCGTCGGTCGTCTTGCCCATGGCGCTGACTACGGCCACCACCTGGGAGCCCTGCCGGTGGGTGCGCGCGATGTGGTCGGCGACGGCCCGGATGCGGTCAGCGTCGCCGACGGAGGTGCCCCCGAACTTCTGCACGACCAGTGGCATCCGGACGAGGCTACTGAACCTGGGGCGGGGTCCTTCCCCCTGTCGCTCGGGGAAGCCCGGCTCCGATGGGGCGATCGGAGGCCACCCGGGGGATTAGGTAGGGTCTCCGGCCGTGCCGAGCGAGAAAAGAGCCCGCCAGCGCGCGGCCAGGGAGGCCCGGCTGGCGGCGGAGGCCAAGCAGCAGAAGCGCCGCAAGCAGATCCGAAACGGCGTCATCGTCGTGGTGCTGGCGGGTGTGGTGGTGGGACTCGCCTTCCTGCTCAGCGGCCACGGCAAGCCGGTGGCGTCTCAGTCCAACGTCACGTCGACGACCGCAAGCGCCTCCTCGAAGAAGTCTCAGGACGCCAAGCTGCAGGCCCAGGCCAATGCCGTCGCCGTCAAGGCAGGCTGCCCGGCCAGCACGAAGACCCGGGTCAATAACCAGAAGTACGCCGCGGCACCCCCGATGACGATCAACACGAGCATGGACTACTCGGCCACGGTGGACACGACCGCCGGCACCTTCGACATTGCACTCGACGCCAAGACGGCCCCCATCACGGTCAACAATTTCGTGTTCCTGGCCCAGAAGGGCTTCTACCACTGCGTGATCTTCCAGCGGGTCATCCCGCAATTCATGAACCAGACCGGGGACCCGACAGGGACGGGCGAGGGCGGGCCCGGCTACACCATCCAGGACGAGAATCCCCCTAAGGCGGCGACCGGCCAACCCCAGTACCCGCTCGGCTCGGTGGCCATGGCCAACACCGGTGCACCCAACTCGGGCGGCAGCCAATTCTTCATCGTGGCCGGCCCCGAGGGCGAGGATCTGGGGAACACGTACGCTCTGTTCGGTTCAGTCACCTCGGGCATGAACGTCGTCGACACCATCAACGAGCAAGGCTCGCCGGGAGGCGTCCCGCCCGACGTGACGCAACGCATCCTCTCCGTGACCATCCACCAATCGTCAGGACTCTGATCATGGCCAAGCCCGCCCCCCCGAACACCGACGGATCGAGCCCGCAGGAGCGGAAGTTCGGCGAAGAACCCGACCTGCACATCGACCCGAACAAGCGCTACGTGGCCACCATGGTCACCTCACACGGGACGATGGTCATCGCGCTCGACCCGCTGGCCGCGCCCCGGACGGTCAACAGTTTTGTCTTCCTGGCGCGCTACCACTACTACGACGGCGTCGTGTTCCACCGCATCATCCCGGGCTTCGTGCTCCAAGGTGGCGACCCCACCGGGACCGGCTCGGGCGGGCCCGGCTACCGCTTCGAAGACGAACTTCCGCCCGCCGGCAAGTACAAGGTCGGCTCACTTGCCATGGCCAACGCCGGCCCCAACACGAACGGCAGCCAGTTCTTCGTGATCAGCGGCCCCGACGGCGTGCGCCTGCCGCCGCTGTACTCGTACTTCGGGGAGGTCGTGAGCGGCCTCGACGTGGTGGAGAAGATCGA
>DATNLP010000305.1:0-14580 GCA_035602795.1 Acidimicrobiales bacterium
GTCGGTTGCGGCTGGGGCACTGACGCCGCCTACCATGCGGCCGTGCCCGCTCATCCTGCCAGCACCGGCACTTCGGGACACAACCCCGAAGACGACGGCCTGGAGCTGGCGGCGTCGGCGCCCCTGGTCACCGACCTCAACCTGGAGGACTTGGAGCACGAGGCGCGGCGGGCGATCGGGGAGATGGCCTACGCCTACTACGCCGGCGGGGCCGACGACGAGCGCCTGCTGGAGGGCAACGTGGCGGCGTGGGCGCACTGGCAGCTGCACCCGCGGGTGCTGGCCGGAATCGACGAGGTCTCCACGGCGACGACTGTCCTCGGGACCCCCGTCAGCTCGCCCGTCGTTGTGGCGCCGACGGCGATCCAGGGGCTGGCGCACGCCGATGGGGAGGTGGCCACCGCCCGTGGGGCGGCCGCGGTGGGGGCGCTGATGATCCTCTCCTCGCTCGCCACCTGCCCGCTGGAGGACGTGGCCGCGGCGGCGCCGGAAGGCCCACGGTGGATGCAGGTGTACATCTTGCGGGAGCGGGCGCGCACGGTCGAGTTGGTGAGGCGGGCGGCGGCGCACGGCTACCGTGCCCTGGTGCTGACCGTCGACGCGCCGGTATCGGGGCTGCGCCTGCGCGAGTGGCGCCTGGGCGTGCACCTCCCCGACGACCTGGCTCTGCCCAACCTGGCCGGAGACAGCACTTCGAGCGCTCGAGAGGGAGGCTTCATGGCGGTGGTGACGCACGAGTTCGAGCCGGCGCTGACGCCCGACGACATCGAGTGGCTGGCCGGGCTCAGCGCACTGCCTGTGGTGGTGAAGGGTGTGCAGCGGTCGGACGACGCCGTGCGCTGCGTGGAGGCGGGGGCGGCGGCGGTGGTCGTGTCGAATCATGGGGCGCGGCAGCTGGCCGACGCGCCGGCGACGGCGGACATCCTGCCCGAGGTGGTCGACGCGGTGGGTGGGCGAGCGGAGGTGTACGTGGACGGCGGGGTGCGCCGCTCGGCCGACGTCGTCAAGGCACTGGCGCTGGGGGCGCGGGCGACGTTGGTCGGCCGGCCGTCGCTGTGGGCGCTGGCCGCCGGTGGGACCGAAGGGGTGGCGGGGCTGTTGGACTGGTACGAGACGGAGTTGCGCCGGGCCATGGCGCTGTGCGGCGCGAAGACTGTGGCCGACATCGACCGGAGCCTGGTGCGGCGAACCCCGGGCTGGGCCCTGGAGGGCCCGCTGCTGTGACGACGGTCGCGGCCATGCTGGCGGCCCGGGCGGCGGACGACCGGCCGGGCGTGCTGGACGCCGACGGCAGCTGGACGTGGCGCGAGGCGGTGGCCGAGGGCGCGGCGCGGGGGGCCCTGGCCCGGTCGCTCCTGGGCGACGCGCTACCCCACATCGGCGTGCTGCTGCCCAACGGGCCCGAGTACCTGTTCTGGCTCAACGGGGCGGCGTTGGCCGGGGCGGCGATCGTCGGGATCAACCCGACGCGGCGGGGTGAGGCGCTGGCGGCGGACGTGCGCGCCACCGACTGCGCGCTCATCGTGACCGACTCCGAGGGCGCCGAGCAGCTGAAGGGGTTGTTTCTCGGCGTGGACGACGACCACGTGCTCATCACGGGCACCGAGCGCTACGAGGCCCTGCTGGCCGAGTTCGCCGGCTCCGAGGAGGCCCGTGACCTCATTGCGCACCCGGACGAGATGGACGAGGAGACCCTCTTCCTCCTCATCTTCACCTCGGGGACCACGGGTGTGCCCAAGGCGGTCCGCTGCACCCAGGGCCGGCTGGCCGGGATCGCCGAGGTGGCGGGACCGGGTTATGGCTACACCGCCGAGGACGTCTGCTACTGCCCGATGCCGCTCTTCCACGGCAACGCCCTGATGGCGCTGTGGGGCCCCGTCGTCCTCATGGGATCGACCATCGCCACCCGCCCCCGCTTCAGCGCGTCGGCCTTCCTCGACGACGTCCGCCGCTTCGGGGCGACGAAGTTCAGTTACGTCGGCAAGGCGATCGCCTACATCCTGGCCACGCCGGAGCGGCCCGACGACGCCGACAACACCCTGAAGAGCGCGTTCGGGACCGAGGCCTCGGTGCGTGACCGCGAGCGTTTCCGGGCGCGCTTCGGGTGCTACCTCATCGAGGGCTACGGCCAGAGCGAGGGCGGTGCCTCCATCAACCCGGTGCTCGGCATGCCACGGGGGGCGGTGGGCAAGCCGGTGGACGGGATCGACCTGGCCGTCATCAGCCCCGAGACGGGCGAGGAGTGCCCGCCGGCCGAGATCGACGCCGAGGGCCGTCTCCTCAACGCGGGCGAGGCCATCGGGGAGCTGGTCAACCGCAGCGGCCGGGGCAAGTTCGAGGGCTACTACCGGCGCGAGGACGCCGAGCGCGACCGCCTCCGCAACGGCTGGTACTGGACCGGCGACCTGGGCTACGTCGACAAGGACGGCTTCTACTACTTCGCCGGACGGACCGGGGACTGGCTCCGTGTCGACTCGGAGAACTTCGCCGCCGGGCCGGTGGAGACGGTGCTCTCGCGTCACCCCGACCTCTCCGTGGTGGCGGTGTACCCGGTCCCCGACACGGCGTCGGGGGCGGGCGACCAGGTCATGGTGGCCATTGAGCCGCTGCCGGGACACCCCTTCGACCCCTCTGCCTTCGCCGAATGGCTCGAGCAACAACCGGACCTCGGACCGAAATGGGTGCCCCGCTACGTGCGGGTGTCGTCATCGCTCCCCGTGACGGCCACCGGAAAGGTGACCAAGGTGGGACTACGGAAAGAAGCGTGGGTGTGCCACCAGCCTGTCTGGTGGCGCCCACTCGACAGCACGGAGATCCGCTTCGTGCCGCTCCGTGATGAGGACCGGGACACCCTGGCCGCCGGCCTGGCCGACAATGGTCGCCCGCCGGTGGGCGCAGCCGCTAGCTGACGCCGACGCCGACGAGGGCGAGGACCCCGCTCAGGTCTCCGACGCGGTCGTCGCCCGGTTGGAGGTCGGGGGCGGGCAAACCCTGTCGTTCGTCCTCGCGCCATACGTGGACGGCGCGCATGCCCAGGCGGCGTGGCCCGCGCACGTCAGGCTCCCAGGAATCGCCGACGAAGAGGACGTCGGCCGGGTCGACCCCGAGCGCGTCGGCCGCCTTGGCGTAGATGCCGGGATGCGGCTTGCGCGATCCGGCACGGGCCGAGGTGATGCTGGCGTCGACCAGGTGGAGTAGGCCCACCTCGTCGAGGTACGCATTCAGCTCCCAGCCCCAGTTCGAACAGACCCCGACTGTGAGTCCAGCCTCTCGCAATGCCGCCAGCGTCGGTGCGGCTTCCGGATACGCCACCATGGCGCCCTGGTCCAACTGGCGCAGCGCCTCGATGACGGCCTCGGCGTGCTCGTCGGGCACCCCGCCGTCCTTCGTGAGCTGGCGCAGCCGCGACCGGACCCAGGCCTCATAGGACGCCTCGTCAACCGAGTGCTCGCCGTGCTCGACCCCGTCGTAGCGAGCGAAATAGGCGTCAGCCACCGAGCGCTCCAACGTGTAGCCGTGCGCCTCGAAGACGTTGACGTAGTTGGCATCGGCATCGGCCCAGTGGGCAAGCGTCCCGTAGAAGTCGAAGATCACGCCGCTGACCACGCCCTCCATATTGACTCGAGGCAGTGACAACCCGGTGCGCCCCGTCGTCCAGGCGCGGTGCCCGACCGGCAATACTTCCGGGCGATGAACGGCGACTCGGAGGCGACCGCCGGCGCGCCCATGACGAGTCCTCACCAGGCACCACCAGGCGGGAGCGGAGACGAGGGCGCAAAGCTCGACGAGGACCGTTCCTTCCGTTGGGTCTTCGAGCTGGTCGGTCTCGTCGTGGTGGCGGTGGTCATCGCCGTCCTGTTGCGCACGTTCGTGATCGCCACCTTCTCCATACCCTCCGGTTCCATGGAGCCGACCCTCCAGATCGGTGACCGGATCATCGTGGACAAGCTGAGCTATCACCTGCACGGCGTCGACACGGGCAACATCATTGTGTTCGGGACACCGCCCGAAGAGGACTGCGCCGGCCCCCCCGTGGCGAACCTCGTGAAGCGTGTCATCGGGTTGCCCGGCCAGACCATCTCGCTCTCCAAAGGCCGGGTCTATATCGACGGCAAGCTGCTCGCCGAGCCGTGGCTACCCCCGTCGGTGCGCGAGGAGACGTATCCCGGGCCGTCCAGCAAGCCCTACGCGCTGCACCAGCCGTTCCGCATCCCCGCCGGCGATGTCTACGTCATGGGTGACAACCGGCCCGACTCGTGCGACAGCCGCTACTGGGGACCGGTGGCCGAGTCGACCATCGTCGGCCAGGTCGACCTGCGGATCTGGCCGGTGTCGCGGTTCGGGCTGTTCTGAACTCGCCGACGGTGATCAGGAACGGAACTCTCTCCGCCAGACGAGGCGCAACCCGGACCACGTCTCGTCGATGGCGCAGACCTTGTTGTCCACCAGGCCAAGCGGCAGGGCGACCTCACGGACGACGTCCTCGTTCATGGTCGTCTCCACGCCCGAGGCGCGCTTGGGCCAGGCCACCCAGAGCCCGCCGGCAGGAAACACCATCTGGCCCAGCGCGTCGATGCGGCGCTCGTACTCGTTCCGCCGGGTGAAGAAGGCGACGACGACATCGGCTGAGCCACGGACCTGCCGCTTCACCGTGACCCCCGGAGGGAGCCCCTCGATCACCCCCGCCGGCGCGCCGACGAGCGCGAGCGTCGAGCCCTCGGCGATGCCGAGCTTCTTGGGCAGGGGCGTGCCGCTGTAACCGGCGATGACCCGCTCCTACGCCATTGCGTCGTAGACCATGAAGGCGAGCGGGTACTCGAACTCGCCCGGGCCCACTGCGAAGCGAGCCAAGTGGGCCTCCACTCGGGCGGCGGCCTCCTCCTCGCGCTCGGGTGGCACGCCCATGAGGCCGAACAGGGACGGGTCGGTGACGGCCTGGGCCTGCCCGCGCACCGTGGCCTCGAGCGCCTCGGCGCGGACGGACCCGAACCCCGCGGCTTCCAACAGCTCGCGCACGTACTCCTCGTCGCCGAAGGCGAAGGGGCCGACCGGGCTCTTCCCCGGCGGGGGCGTCGCCGGGGGCGACAGGAGGGGCCGCAGGGCAGTGCCGACGTGCCACGGGTTTCGCTCGACGCTCTGCCAACAGGCGAACACGAAGCGCCCGTCCGGCGCGAGCCGACCCTTGATGGCGGCGAGGGCCGCGATCGGCTCGTCGAAGAACATGACCCCGAATTGGCTGACCGCCAGGTCGAACGGTCCCGGCTCGAGCGTGCCCGTCTGCACGTCCATATGGAGGAAACGAACATTCGAACGACCTGCTTCGGCCGCTCGGCGCCGCGCCAATTCGAGCAAGGCCGACGAGATGTCGAGCCCCACCACCTCGCCGTCGGGCGCGACCGCTTCGGCCAGGGTGATCGCCAGTGCGCCGCCGCCGCACCCGACGTCGAAGACGCGCTGACCCGAGCGTGCGTCGGCCGCCTTGACCACGTGGGGGGTGACGGCGTCGGTGAGCCGCTCCCTACGGGGCCACGTGGCCACCCACCGGGGGTGGTTCCACCTCCGGGTCTCCGACTCGTTGGCCACGGCGCCACGGTAGCCGGGCCCGCTACGTTCGAGGCCGTGCGCGTCGGGCTCGTCGTCCTCCCCAGCGACCGGTGGGCCGACGCCCGCCGCCAATGGGAGTGGGCGGACGACGTCGGGTTCGCGACGGGATGGACCTACGACCACATTCGCTGGGGCGGGATGCCCGACGGCCCCTGGCACGGGGCGGTGCCCGTGCTGGCCGCCGCGGCGGGCGTGACCACGCGCCTGCGCCTCGGCACCCTGGTGGCCACACCGAACTTCCGGCACCCGGTGACGCTCGGTCGCGATGCCATCGCGCTCGATGATCTGAGCGGCGGGCGACTCGACCTGGGACTCGGTCCGGGCAGCGAAGGGCCCGACGCCATGGTGCTCGGACAGGAACCCTGGCAGCCGGCCGAGCGCATGGCGCGCTTCGAGGAGTTTTTGCGGATTCTCTCGGCCATGCTCACCGCCGACGGCGCGACGTCGACGTCCATGCGCACCGAGCACTACGCGGCCGTCGAAGCGCCGAGCACGCCCGGCACCGTGCAGCGTCCGCTTCCCCTGACCGTGGCGGCCAGCGCGACCACGGGGCTCGGGCTCGCCGCCGCCTACGGGCACCAGTGGGTCACCATCGGCCCCGGTCGCGGGCCGCGCACCCCCGAGACGATTTTGGAGGCGGTGCGGCAACAGGTCGAGGTGCTCGAGGTGGCCACCCAGGCCGCCGGGCGGCCCGCGCCGGGTCGCGTCCTCCTTTGGGCACCCGCCGAGCCGGTCATCACGTCGGTCGACCAGTTCGACTCGCTGGCGGCCCCGTACGCCGAGCTCGGCTTCGACCAGTTCGTCCTGCACCATCCGGCTCAGACAGGCCCCTTCTCCGGCAACGTCAAGGCGTTCGAGCAGATCGCGGCGAAGTACGCCGACGACGGACGCTGACCCGCTGCCGGTGACGGTGACGGTGACGCTGACGGCAGCGCCGGCCTTGCGCTGACCTCTGGCCTGGCACGGATCCTCCTCGCTCACGGGGCCTGACGAGTCGACAGGTTCACGCTGCTGCATCGAGGAGATGCTGATCGACAACGAACGCCGGGCCAACACGCGAGCACTACCTCAACTCGCGACCGACGGGCGCCGCCATCGCCCGGAGGTGCTGAGCTGATCAGCCGGCGGTCATGGTAAGGCGTCGACGAGCGCCTGGAGCCCGGCCCGGGCCGACATGGGCTCCACCCGCTGCACGGCGATGGATGTGGCTCCGATCCACGCGGCCGCTTCGTTCAGGGCCCGCGCCACGTGCTCGGTCGAGCCGGGATCGAAGAGGGTGACCTGCTTTGCGAGCAGCACGTTGTCCTGGCGCCCGGGGTCGACCAACCCGACGATGCTGGTGCCGCCCAGCACCGGCATGGCGAAGTAGCCGTACTTGCGCAGCCCTCGGCGTATACGCCTCGAGACGGTGGCGCAGCCCGAACAGTCGCTCGAGGCGTCCCCGGTACCAGATCAGCGAGTCGAACGGCGAGAGCAGGACGCTCCGCGTCGCGCCGCGGCCGCTCAGGCCTTCCAGTGCCTCCGGATGGGCGTACGCCGGCGCCTTCCACCCCTCCACCCGGACCTCGGCGAACTCGGTGGACGCCAACGCGTGGCGCACCTCTGCTTGCAGCATGCCGTGGTACGTGGCCAGGTCGGCCACGGTCGCCACGCCCAGCGAGCGCGCGGCGGCAGCCACGAGGTGGGCGGCGCATTCCTCGTCCGACCACTCCTGGTCCAACAGGTGGGAAGGAATAGCGCGCTCGGCCAGGTCGTAGACGCGCTGAAAGCCCCGGCGCTTCCGGCAGACGAGCTGCCCGATGTCGAGTAACCATTCGGCCGCGACCTTGTTCTCGGACCAGTCCCACCAGGTGCCGCCCTTCTTGGCGCCACCGAGCTCGTTGGCCGTCAGGGGTCCCTCGGCGCGAAGCCGCGTCAACACCTCGCGGCAGCTCTTCTCCTGGTCCTCGAGCCGGTGCCACCGCCTGCCCTTGGCGAGGCGAGCCCGCCGCTTGAACGCGTAGGCCGGCCAGTCCTCGAGCGGGAGGACGCAGGCCGCGTGCGACCAGTACTCGAACGTCGAGCTCTTCGGACCCCAGAAGGCCTGGTCGATCCGCGTCCTCTGGGTGGGCCCTCGTCGGGCGTAGGTCACGAGCTCATGCGAGCGCGCCAGGACCGAAATGGTGTCGAGCTGGACAGCACCCAGGCGGCGCAGCATGCCTGCGATACCGCCTCCCGCCCGGGCGCCCCGCAGGCCCTGGGCAGAGAGGGAGATCCGGCGCGCCTGCTCGAGGCTCAGATCGTCGGGGCGGGGCGCCATCGGGGCCGCAACGTAGTGCAGCGGTGTCGCCGCGGCGCCCGCAGCGCCTGTCAGTCGAGAAGGGCAGCGGCCGCGGCGTCCTCGAGGGCGCGGTCGTTGGCCCACATCAGCTGCTGCTGCTTAGCCCGACGGAAGTAGAGCTGGATGTCGAAGTCGAGGGTGAAGCCGATGCCGCCGAAGAGCTGTTGGGCCATGGCCGTGATGTCGCGGAACGTGGAGCAGGCGAACAGCTTGGCCATCGGGGCCAACGAGGTGAGCGGCCGGCCGTTGGCGCCCGCCCACGCCGCCTCGTGCACCAGCTGCTCGGCCCCGTCGATATTGGTGACGGCGTCGGCCAGATAGTGCGCCAGGGCCTGGAACGCCCCGAGGGGCTTGTCGAACTGGCGCCGGTCCAGCGCGTACTGCGTCGTGATCTCGAGCGCATAGCGCCCGCCGCCAACCGCTTGCGCGGCCAGCAGCACCAGGGCGGGCTCGAGCACCTGCTGCCACGTGGCCCACCCACTGCCGGCCGGGCCGACGCGATCCTCCTCCGAGACCGCCACGTCGGCGAGGGTGACCTCGTACTGGGTGTCCGAAGAGATGGAGAACTGCTGGCGCAACGAGACGCCGGGTGCCGAGGGGTCCACGAGAAAGAGGTCGACGGCTTCAGGGACGTCGCCGGTGCGGGCCAGGACCAGCAGACGATCGGCCGCCGCGGCGAACGCGACGTGACGCTTCAGACCGTGCAGACGGAAGCCGGCACCCTCGGTCGAGGCGGTGGTGGCCACGCCGCGAGGGGAGAAGCCGTTCTCGGGCTCGAGCCAGGCCGGCGTGAGGACCGCCTCACCCGAGGCGATGGCCCGCAACCACCGCTCCTTCTGTGCCGGGCTCCCCGTGGCGGCGAGCACACCGCCGCTCATGACGGCGCTGACGAAGTGGGGCGTCGGCGCCAGTGCACGGCCGAGCTCCTGGTACAGGGCCACCCCCTCGATGAGCGACATGCCGGAGCCGCCGTACTCCTCGGGCAGCAACAAGCCGATCAGGTCGAGCTCGCCCAGCTGGGACCATAGGGGCGCGGGATACCCGACCGGGTCGTCCTCCATGGCTCGCACCACCTCGAGCGAACAGTGCTTGGCCAGCACGTCGCGCGCGGTCTGGCGCAGCAGCTCCTGCTCCTGGTCGAATTCAAGGTCGAGCACTCAGGGCCCCTTTCGTGATCGGGTCCGGGACGGTCACGGCAGTGTCGGTGACGGTCGCCACCGCTCACCCGAGCGGGCCCAGGGGTTGTCGTCCGCGGCACGGGGGAGGGCGATGCGGGCGGCGCAGGTGGTCTTGACGTCGCCGGCGACGGACAACGTCACCGCCACGGTGACGAAGCCACAGCCGGTGTCGTCGACCTCTGAGGATTCGACGACGCCCCGCATGGACATGGTGTCGCCGGGGAAGACGGAGCCCTTCATGCGGAAGGTCACCCGGCCCAGCCGCCCGTGCGGTCCGGTCCAGTCGGTCAGGTAGCGCTCGAACCAGGCCGCCTGGTTGGGGGTGTTCAAGAAGATGTCCTGCGTTCCGTTTCGGTTGACCGCGAAGTCCTTGTCGTGGTGCATGGGCCGCCAGTCGCGGGTGGCCAGTGCGCCGAGGACGACGGTCGTCGCACTGACGTCGTAGTCGAGCGCCGGCAGCTCGTCGCCGGGATGGACGTCATCGAGGATGAGGCTGGGCGCGACGGGGGTGGTGGTCACGAGACGTCGCCCCGCTTGTAGCCGAAGCCCGTGTAGGACTCCACCGCGACGAGATCGCCGTCCTGGTTGGTATAGACCACGTCGATCACCCAGAACCGACCGGTGCCGAGCTTGGTCGTCTTCTCCTCGCTCACGGAACGCAGGACCTGATGCGTGCGTAGGAGGTCGCCCATGCGGACCGGCATGTGGAACTCGATCGTGTTGTCCGTCATCACCGCCTCGGGCAGGCCGAAGAGCTCCTTCAAGTCGAAGTGCACCTGCAGCGGGAGGGCCTGCGTGGTGCGCCCCGGCGCCCAGTGGTGCGGCCGGAACCACACCGAGACCATGGACGGCGGCGCGATCGGGCCGTCGGTGAGGGCGGCGGCCACCTCGGGGTCCCAGAAGAGCGGGTTGCCGTTCTCGACCGAGGCGCACGACGTCCACACGTAGCCCTGCTCGACCGGGAACTCTCCCACCTCGTGGTACTGCTCCTTGCCGACCAGGTCGAGGGCAGCCACCATCGGGTCGGTGTCCGGGTCTGACGCAGACGTCATGCCACCACCCCCTTGGCCACCCAGCGGGCCACGGTCTCGCCGTCCACCCCGGCCTCCTTGAGCAGGTGCTCGGTGTCGGTGGCGACGGGGTCGGGCAGGTCGGGGGCGGCGCCGCGCTCCATGCCGGCCAGCAGGGGGGCCAGCTGGCTGAAGGCGCCTTGCGCGGGATGGGTGGCCGTGACGACGGCGCCGCTGGCGGCGAACTGGGGATCTGCGACGACCTCGGCGACGTCGAGGACGGGCGCCACACACGTGTCGGCTCCGGCGAGGCGCTCGACCCACTGGTCGCGTGTGCGAGTGGCGAAGGCGGTCGTGAAGGCAGCGCGGATGGCGGGCTGCGCCTCGTCGTCGAGCTGGGAGGCGGCGAGCTCGGGGCAACCGAGGGCGGCACAGAGGTTGGCGAAGAACTTCGCCTCGATGGCGGCGACGGCGACCCACTTCGAGTCGGCGGCCCGGTAGGTGCCGTAGCAGGCGTAGCGACCGGAGAGGACGTCGTGCCCGGGGTGGATGTGATGGCCGAGGGCGAGCTGCTCGTCGATGGCGAGCGACATGAGCCAGAGCACGCCGTCGGCGACGGAGACATCGAGGTAACACCCCCGGCCCTTGGAGGTGGAAGCAGAGGACGACGTGGAGGCAGATGTGGAGGTGGAGGTCGAGGCGGAAGCGGAAGTGGAGGTGTTGCGCGCGGCCAGGGCGGCGGTGATGGCGAGGGCGGCCTGCATGCCGCCGGCGGCGGCGTCCGCGATGGTGGCGCCGGGTAACGGTGGCGCGCCGTCGGGTCCGGGCGTGCTCATGGCGAGGAAGCCACCGACGGCCAGGTAGTCGAGGTCGTGCCCGGCCCACTGGGCGTGCGGGCCGTCCTGGCCATAGCCGCTCGTCGAGCAGTAGACGATGGCCGGATTGCGGGCGGAGACGGCGTCGTAGCCGATGCCGAGGCGGTCGACCACGCCGGGGCGGAAGCTCTCGACCACGACGTCGGCCGCCGTCGCCAGGGAGAGAAAGGCCTCACGGCCTTCGTCGTCCTTGAGGTCGAACTGGACGCGTCGCATGCCGCGGTGTCCGCTGTAGGCGAAGAACGGCGGCTCGATGGGCGACGCGTCGGCCGAGGGAACGGGCCCGACCTTGACCACACGCGCGCCATAGTCCGCCAGGAGATGGGTGCAGCGCGCGGCGGGACCCACCGTGGAGAAGTCAAGCACGGTGATGCCGGCGAGGAGGCCGGTGCCGCCGGGCCGATGCGGGGAGGACGACGCGGCGGGCACTCAGAAATTCTTCGGGAGGCCGAGCTTGCGCCGGGCGATGATGTTCTTTTGGATCTCGGAGGCGCCGCCGCCGATGGAGTCGATGACGGTGTAGCGGTAGGTCGACTCGGACCGGCCGGCCATCGGGGCCTCGGGGGTGTTGACGCGCAGTTGGCTCCCCGGGCCGGCGATGTCCATGGACGCGTTGGCCAAGCGCTTGGACAGCTCGGTGGCAAAGAGCTTGTACTCGGAGGCCTCGGCAGTGGGGGCGGCGCCGCCCTTGGAGGATTCGTAGACGAACTTGAGGCCCATGACGCGGGCGACCTCGAGTTGGGTGGCCAGCTGGGCCAGGCGCTGGCGGATGACGGGGTCGTCCTTGAGGAGGACGCCGTCGCGGGTGGTCGTCTTGACGTACTCGACCAGGAGCTCGAAGCGCTGCGCGATGGGCGAGAACGTGAACATGGTGAAACGCTCGAGGTCGAGCGCCTCGGAGATGTACTGGAAGCCGCGGTTGATGTCGCCCACGACGTAGTCGTCGTGCACGAAGACGTCCTCGAGGAAGACCTCGTTGGTGCGCTCGTCGCCCATGGTCCAGATGGCGTTGACCGTGATGCCCGGCTGGTCGATGGGGACCAGGAAGAGCGTGATGCCGGCGTGCTTGGGCGCTTCGGGGTCGGTGCGGGCGCCGACCCAGTACCACTCGGCGAAGTGCGCGGACGTGGTCCAGGTCTTCTGGCCGTTGAGGATCCAGCCGTCGTCGGCCCGGGTGGCCTTGAGCTGCATCGAGGCGGCGTCGGACCCGGCGTTCGGCTCCGAGTAGCCCACGGCGAATTCGACTTCGTTGCGGAGGATCTTCGGGAGGAACTCCGCCTTGAGCCGTTCGTTGCCGTGGCGGATGATCGTCTTGCCGACGATGCCGACCCCCTTGCCGATCTGCGGCCCGCCCCGGCCGGCCAGGCGCTCGTTGAGCAGGTACTCGTAGACGCCCTCGCCGGCGGAACCGCCGTACTCGGTGGGCCAGGTCATGCCGAGCCAGCCCCGCTCGCCGAGGGAGGCCATGAAGGCGCGGCGCTTGGGTGTGTCGACGATCTGGGCCATGTTCTCCCGGGTCAGGTCGAACACTTCGGGGTCGTCATTGGCATCGAGGAAGGCCTCGACCTCCTTGACGAACGCGAGCTGCTCCTCGGAGAACTCGAAGTTCATGGCGCTGGTGACCTCCGGGAGGGGCGGCGGCTGCTGCGTCGGCTGCAGCGGCCGCAGATCTGACGGGTCGTCAGATTAGCTCACGAGGGCGGTGGGGCCGCCCGGCCGAGGGGTGGGGGCGGCGTGGGGGGCGGGGGTGTCACGGTGCCCGGTCCTGGTCGTCGCCCTTGCGCTCGACCGTGAAGGCCTTGACCGGCTGGTCGATGCCGCGCAGGGCGGCCGGGGCGAGCGGGCGCAGGACGAAGGCGTCGTCGGGGAGGTCGGCGGCGGCCCTCTCGGTCACGACGAGGTGGCCGGGGTCGGCCGCCTTGACCAGGCGGGAGAGCAGGTTGACCAGGGGCCCGTAGTAGTCGCCCTCGCGTGGGGTGACGGGCCCGATGCCGACCGCGCCGCGGGCGGGAGGGAGAACGGGGTCGTCGGCAGCGGCCCGGCACACGTCGAGCCCGATGCGGCAGGCGGCGGGTGCGGTCGGGGCGGCGAAGAACACCTCGTCGCCGATCGTCTTGACGACGCGGCCGCCGGCCAGGACGGCGCTCGACCAGGCGGCCGACTCGAACCGGGTCAGGGCCAGGCTCTGCTCGCGCAGGTCCAGGGTCTGGGCCCAGGCGGTGGAACCGACCAGGTCGACGAAGCCCAGCGCCACCACCTCCGTGGGTCCGGGCATGGGCGGACCGTCGGCGTGGTCGAGGGCGACGGGGTCAGGGCCGTGGCCGTAGCCGGACGCCGTCTGCTCCGGCCAGGTGCGGGCCAGCTCGGCCCGCTGCTCGGCCCGGACGAAGGCGTCCGTCACCATGCGGGCCAGGACCTCGGGTACCAACGTGAAGGCGGTGGTCGCCGCCTCGGCCTGGCGGGCCCGGGCCAGCTCGTCCTCGCCGGCGCGGACGGTGCCGGGTCCCATCTCGGCGAAGAAGAGAGCGATGGCCGCCTCGGCAATGTTCGTGGCGGCCCTCCCGAGCACCCGGGTGAAGGCCAGGATGGCCTCGTCGCCCATGAGCTCGGAGCCCCGCTCGAACGCGACCATGAGGCCCGCGAGATCGGAGGCGACTTCGGTGTCGGGGTCGGCGGGGACGCCGGCGGCCAGCAGGGCCCGTAGGACGCGCGGGAGGGCGAGGCCGCTCTCGGAGGCGATCTCGGACACGGGAACCATGTCGTGGTGTCTGCTGATGACCAGGTCGCCGGCCACGCCGGGCAGCGAGCCGAGGCGGTGGGCCTCGACCATTTGGGGGATGGAGGCGCCGCGTTCGGTCAGGTACTCGAGCAGGGCCAGGCGCACGGGTGCTTCGGGCGCGCCGGGGTCGTAGAGCCCCGCCTCCTGCCAACGGGCGGACTGGGGATTGGGTCGGGGGTGGGGTTGAGGTTGAGGTTGGGGGGCGGGATCGGTGCCGGCGGCCATCGGGGCTAGGACTGGTCCGCCCAGGACAGGGTGGCGGACAACTGGGCACGCGCCATGCCCTTGAGACGGGTCTCACGGTGCCCGGAGAAGGTGAACTCGCCCGAGCCCTGCACCAACTGCTCGGAGAGGGAGGAGACGAGGATCTCGCCGGGGGCGGCGGCATCGGCCAGTCGTGAGGCCACGATGACGGCGTGGCCGAGGAAGTCGTCGGCCTCGACCAGGGCGTCGCCCGTGTTGATGCCGATGTGCACGGCGATGGGCTCGCCGTCGGCGTCCGGCTCGTAGGCGTCGACGGTGCGCTGGATCTCCATGGCGCAGCGCAGGGCCCGGGCGACCCCGCCGAAGGCGATCATGAAGCCGTCGCCCTGGACCTTGATTTCGCGGCCGCCGTGGTGGGCGAGCGCCTGGCGCACCATGCGGTGGTGCTCGCTCAGCAAGCGGTGAGAGGCCCGGTCGCCCAGGCGCTCGGTCATGCCGGCGTAGTCGACCATGTCGCAGAAGAGGATGGTCACGGTGCCGTCGGTGGCGATGTCGTCGTGGACGGCCTGCAGGTCTGCCTGGTCGGGGGCGAGGGGTTGGGAAGGGGGAG
>DATNLP010000306.1:0-7724 GCA_035602795.1 Acidimicrobiales bacterium
CGTAGGAGAAGATGCCGCCGTCGGAGGCCACCAGCCAGTAGCCCTTGCCGTCGGGGGTGGGTGCCATGCCGACGATGGGTTGGTCGAGTTGCAGCGATCCAGTCGACCCGTAGAAGCCGGCGTCGCCGTAGGAGAAGATCCCGCCGTCGGACGCCACCAGCCAGTAACCCTTCCCGTCAGGGGTGGGCACCATGGCGACGATGGGCTGGTTGAGGTGGATGGACCCCGTGGAGCCGTAGAAGTGCGCGTCGCCGTACGAGAAGATCCCGCCGTCGGACGCCACCATCCAGTAGCCCTGGTCGTCGGGGGTGGGCGCCATCCCCACGATCGGCTGGTTGAGGGAGATGGCGCCGGTCGAGCCGTAGAACTGCGCGTCGCCGTAGGAGAAGATGCCGCCGTCGGAGGCAACCAGCCAGTAGCCCTGGGCGTCGGTGGTCGGTGTGATGGCGACGATGGGGTGGTTGAGCGAAAGATCGGCGGCCGAGCCGAACGCACCGGCGTCACCGAAATTCCAGACGGCGCCCTGCGCATCGGCCAGCCAGAAGTTGTCGGAGGGGACGCCGGTCAGCGCCTCGACGGGGTCGTTCGCTGAGCTGACATCCCTCGGCGCGGCACCGCCGGCGGGGGCCAGACCGATCACCAGGGCGCCGCAGAAGAGCGCACCGAGGACGGCCGACGCCGCTCGCGTGAGGAACATCCACGGGGAGTCGTCCTCTCCTCGAGGCTCCTTGAGGGCTGCACCGGGGGTAGCGGCCGGAATTTGCGTGCCCGTTGGCCGGGAGCGGGGGGCCGGGGGCCGGGCAAGCCCCGGGGGCTCTAGGGCACGGTGAAGACTTCGGGCCCGTCGGCGGTGACGGCGATGGTGTGCTCGAAGTGGGCCGACAGGCTCCCGTCCGCCGTGACCACGCTCCAGTTGTCGTCGAGCGTCACCGTATCGGGCGATCCCACGTTCACCATCGGCTCGATGGCGAAGACGTTGCCCGTCTTGAGCGTCGGCCCCCGGTGGCCCGGCCAGTAGTTAGGCACCTGCGGCTGCTCGTGCATGGCGGTGCCGATGGCGTGCCCGACGTACTCGCGCACGACGCTGAAGCCGGCCGCCTCGGCCACCTGCTGGACGGCCCGGCCCACCTCGTGCAGCGCGTTGCCCTTGACCAGCTGATCGATCCCGGCCCACAGGCTGCGCTCGGTCACCTCCAGCAGCTTCTGCGCCTCCTTGGAGATGGTCCCGATGCCCATGGTGAAGGCGGCGTCGCCGTGGTACCCCTCGATGATGGCCCCGCAGTCGATGGAGAGGATGTCGCCCTCCTTCAGCACGTAGCCGCCCGGGATGCCGTGCACGATCATGTTGTTGGGCGACGTGCAGATGACGGCCGGGAAGCCGTGGTAGCCGAGGAAGTTGGACGTGGCGCCCCGGCGCTCCAGCACGTCGCGGGCCACCTGGTCCAGGTCGAGTGTGGTCACGCCGGGTCGGGCCGCCTCCCGGGTCTTCTCGTGCATCTCGGCCACCACCTTGCCGGCCTTGCGCATCTTGTTCAGCTCGTCCTCGTTGCGCCTCACTGCGTGGCCTCCCCGCCGCCGGCCTCCCGCTGCTTGCGTCGCAGCGCGTCGATGGCCCCGACCACCCGGCGGGTCACGGCGTCGGGTGACCCGGTGCCGTTGATCTCCACCAGCAGTTCGCGCCGCTTGTACCAGTCCAGCAGCGGCTGCGTCTCCTCCTCGTACAGCTTGAGCCGCCGCTCGATCGCCTCCTCCGTGTCGTCCTGGCGCTGCACCACCTCGCCGCCGCAGACGTCGCAGGTCCAGTTGACCAGCGGCGGCGCCGCCGTCGAGTAGTTGGCGCCACAGTCGACGCACACCCGCCGCGAGGCGAGGCGCTTCATGACCAGGCTCGTCGCGACCTGCAGGTCGATGACGAGGTCGAGACCCACCGGCTCGACGATCTTCTCCAGGTCCTCGGCCTGGCCGGTGGTCCTGGGGCACCCGTCGAGGACGAAACCCCGGCCCCGGGTGTCGCGCTCGGTCAGGCGGGAGCCCACCATCTCCATGACCAGGTCGTCGGGGATCAGCTCACCCTGGTCCATGAGCGCCTGCGCGCGCTGGCCCAGCGCCGAGCGCGACTTGACCTCGCTGCGCAGCATGTCCCCCGTCGAGACGTGCGGTACCACGTAGTGGTGCGACAGGCGCACGCACTGCGTCCCCTTGCCGGCCCCCTGCTTGCCGAGGACTACGAGTCTGACCCCCGGGATCACGAGCCGCTACTTGAGGAAACCCTCGTAGTTGCGCATCATCAGCTGGCTGTCGATCTGGCGCATGGTCTCGAGCGCGACACCGACCGAAATCAGCAGGGTCGTCCCGTAGAAGGGGAACCGGTTGAGGTGCCACAGGGCCATCAGCAGCGAGGGGACCACAGCGACCGAGCCGAGGAACAGCGCCCCGACCACGGTGATCCGGCTCAGGATGTGCGCGAAGTAACGCTCGGTCGGCGGCCCGGGCCGGATGCCCGGCACGAACCCGCCCTGCTTGCGGATGAGGTCCGCCTGCTGGTGCGGGTCGAAGGCCACATACACGTAGAAGAACGTGAACATCACGATAAGCAGGAAGTAGGCCAGGATGTAGAAGAAGCTGGTGGGCGTCAGCGAGTTCCGCACGAAGTTCTGGAACCAGGTCCAGGGGACCACGTTCGAGAGCAGGACCGGGATGTAGAGGACCGAGCTGGCGAAGATGATCGGGATCACGCCGGACTGGTTCACCTTCAGTGGGATGTAGGTCGAGCTGCCGCCGTACATGCGTCGCCCCACCACCCGCCGGGCGAACGTCACCGGGATACGCCGCTGCCCCTGGTCCATGAAGACGATGATCACCAGCAGGACGAGCGAGACGATGACGATGATGCCGGCCTTGGTCTTGCCGCCCTCCTCGTAAATGGCCTTGAAGCCGGTGGGTATGGCCGCCACCACGTTGGCGAAGATCAAGATCGACATGCCCTGGCCGATGCCGCGCTGGGTGATCAGCTCGGCCAGCCACATGACCGTCGCCGTGCCGGCGGTGAGGATGAGCACCATGAACAGCGCCAGCGGCCAGTTGAAGCTCGGGATGAGGTCGATGCTGGTGCCGAGCAGGGCCGAGTCGTGGCCGTGGAAGGCGTAGACCAGGCCCGAGGACTGCATGACGGCCAGCGCCACCGTCAGATACCTGGTGGTCTGGGTGATCTTCTTCTGCCCGACGGCGCCCTGGTCGCGCCACTCCTCGAGTTTGGGGATGACCGTCGACAGCAGCTGGATGATGATGGAGCTGGTGATGTAGGGCATGACGCCCAGCCCGAACACGGCCAGCCGCACCAGCGCGCCCCCGCTGAAGAGGTTGAGGAAGCCGAGCACGCCCGAGGCCGAGGCCGAGGACTCCAGGCTCTGCAGCTTGGCCCAGTTCACCCCGGGCACGGGGATGTTCGCCCCGATCTGGTACAGGGCGATGATGGCGAGGGTGAAGACGACCTTGTTGCGAAGGTCGGGGACTCTGAAGATGTTGGCGAGCCGGGAGAGCATGGCCCTTCCGGACTAGCGGTTCATCAGGGCGTTGCCCGAGGCCGGCGGGCGCCCATGGGCGTAGGGCAGTGGCACCCGCTCGACGCTACCTCCCGCTGCGGTGATGGCAGCTTCGGCCGACTTGGAGAAGGCATGGGCCGAGACCTTGACCGGGCGGCTGAGCGAACCCTGGCCCAGGATCTTGACCAGGGCTTTCGGCCGCGCCAGGCCCGCCTCGACCAGGGTCTGCGGGGTCACCTCGGCTGCGCCCAGGGCCTCGAGGGCACCCAGGTTGACCGGGGTGTACTCGACGCGGAAGGGGTTGGCGAAGCCCCGCAGCTTGGGGATGCGCTGCATGAGGGGCAGTTGGCCGCCCTCGAAGCCGACAGGCACGGTGTTGCGGGCCTTCTGCCCCTTGGTGCCGCGACCGGCCGTCTTGCCGCCCTTGCCGCCGATGCCGCGCCCGACGCGCCGCTTGGCCTTTGTGGCGCCGGCGGGCGGCGCCAGGTCGTGCAGCTTCACTTGGCCACCTCCTCGACGCTGACCATGTGGGGGACGCGGGCGATCATGCCCCGGATTTCGGCACGGTCGGGCAACTCGTTGGACTGCCCGATGCCGCGCAGGCCCAGCGCCCGCAGCGTGCCGCGGTGCTTGGGCTTGGAGCCGATGGCCGAGCGCGTCTGGGTGACGACGATGCGGCCCTCGGCGCCGGCGGACTTCTTCTTGGCCGGCGTCATGGTCAGCGCCCCTCCGTGGCCGCGTAGAGCTCGGTCTCGCGCTTGCGCTCCCGGTAGGCCCGCAGCACCCCGCCCGGGGTCACCTCGTCGGCCGCCTTGCCCCGTAGCGCCGCCACGTCGTCGGGCCGGCGCAGCTGCTTGAGCCCGGCGATGGTGGCGTGGGCCACGTTGATCCCGTTGGACGAGCCGAGCGACTTGGCCAGGATGTCGCGGATGCCCGCCATCTCGAGGATGTGCCGGGCGGCGCCGCCGGCGATCACACCGGTCCCGGGCGCGGCCGGCTTGAGCAGGACGCGGCCGGCGCCGCTCTCGCCGATGACGGGGTGCACGATGGTGCTGCCCGCCAGGGGGACCTCGAAGAGGTTCTTGCGCGCCTCCTCGATCCCCTTCTGCACGGCCAGCCCGGCTTCCTTGGCCTTGCCGTAGCCCAGGCCGACCTTGCCGTTGCCGTCGCCGACCACCATCAGCGCGGCAAAGGAGAACCGCCGGCCGCCCTTGACCACCTTGGCCACGCGGTTCACCTTGATGGTGCGCTCTTCGTACTGTGTGTCGACCATGCTCAGAACTCCAGTCCCTCGGCCCGTGCCGCGTCAGCCAGGACGGCGACACGCCCGTGGTACACGAAGCCCCCACGGTCAAAGACCACTTTGGTGATGTCGGCCGCCTTGGCCCTGGTGCCGAGGAGGCGGCCGACCGCTTCGGCGCCCGTCACGTTACCGCCGCCGCTGCGGCCCAAGGACGCACGCAGGTCGGATTCCACCGAGGAGGCGGCGACCAGGGTACGGCCGGTCGCGTCGTCGATGAGCTGGGCCGAGATGTGCCGGTTGGACCGGTGCACGGCCAGCCGGGGGCACTCGGCGGTGCCCGCCACCTTGAAGCGCACGCGCTCGTGGCGCCGGCGGCGCAGGCGGGTGCGATCGCTCGTCCGTGCCATTACTTCGCCGCCTTTCCAGCTTTGCGCAGCACGCGTTCGTTGGCGTAGCGCACGCCCTTGCCCTTGTAGGGCTCGGGTTTGCGCAGCTTGCGGATGTCGGCGGCCACCTGGCCCACCTTCTCCTTGTCGATGCCCCTGACGATGATGCGGGTGGGCACGGGCACCTCGAACGTGATGCCCTCGGGGGCGTCCACCGGCACCGGGTGCGAGAAGCCCAGCGCCAACTCGATCGCGCTCGGTCCCTTGGCCGTGGCCCGGTACCCCACGCCGACGATCTCGAGCTCCTTGGAGAACCCGTCGGTCACGCCGGAGACCATGTTGGCCACCAGCGAGCGCGACAGGCCGTGCAGCGCCCGATGGCGCCGCTCGTCGTCGGGCCGGCTGACGACCAGGGTGTCGCCCTCCTGGGCGACGGTGATGCCCTCGGGCAGGTTCCGCTCCAGGGTGCCCTGGGGCCCCTTGACGCTGACCGTGGCCCCGCTCAGGGTGACGGTCACGTTGGGCGGCACGGTGATGGGGGAACGTCCGACGCGCGACATCAGGCCTCCCCTCCGAGGGCGCCGGTGCGGCTACCAGACATGGCAGAGCACCTCCCCGCCCAGGTGTTTGCGGCGCGCTTCGGCGTCGGTCAACAGGCCCTGGCTGGTCGAGACCACGGCCACGCCCATGCCGCCGAGCACGCGCGGCATGCCGTCGGCCCGGGCGTAAATGCGCAGGCCCGGCTTGGAGACGCGCTTGATGCCGGCGATGGTCCGGGTGCGGTCGCCCGAGTACTTCAGGTTGATCTCGAGCGTCGTGCCGGGCTTGCCCTCGTTGGGCTCGACCTTGTAGCCCGCGATGAAGCCCTCGCGCTCGAGGATGTCGGCCAGCGACACCTTGAGCTTCGAGCCGGGCATGCGCACGGTGTCGAACATGGCGCTATTGGCGTTGCGGATGCGGGTGAGCATGTCCGCGATGGGGTCAGTCATCGTCATGGCGACCTACCAGCTTGCCTTCGTCACACCAGGCACCTCTCCGGCGTGCACCATGACGCGCAAGCAGATGCGGCACAGCCCGAACTTGCGGTACACGGCCTTGGGCCGTCCGCACCGCTGGCACCGGGTGTAACCCCGCACCTTGAACTTGGGAGTGCGCTGCTGCTTCTCGATCAAAGCCTTTTTTGCCATGTTGCTTACCGGGTCTCCTGTCGGAAGGGAAAGCCGAACGCTGCCAGGAACGCCCGTCCTTCCTCGTTGGTGCGGGCGGTCGTCACGATGGTGATGTCCATGCCGCGGGTCGTGTCGATTTTGTCGTAGTCGATTTCGGGGAAGATCAGCTGCTCGGTCACGCCGAACGTGTAGTTGCCGTGCCCGTCGAACGACCGCGGCGACAGGCCCCGGAAGTCACGGATGCGCGGGATGGCCAGGGCGAGCAGCCGGTCGAAGAACTCCCAGGCGCGGTCGCCCCGCAGGGTGGCCTTCGCCCCGATGATCTGTCCCTCGCGCAGCTTGAAGCCGGCGATGGACTTCTTGGCCCGGGTGACCACGGGCTTTTGCCCGGTGATCACCTGGAGGTCGCGCTGGGCCCCTTCGATGAGCGAGGCCTGCTGGGTGGCCCGGCCGACGCCCATGTTGACCACGATCTTCTCCAGCCGGGGTACCTCCATGACGTTGCTCAGGCTGAGCTCGGCCTTGAGCTGGTCGCGCACCTCGGTGAGGTAGCGCTCCTTGAGCCGCGGGCGAGCCGGCGCGCTGGTGGTGGTGGTGGTGGTGGTGGTGGTGGTCACAGGACGGCCCCACACTTCTTGCAGACGCGCACCTTCTCGCCGTCGGCCTCGAAGCGGTAGCCGACCCGCGTGGGCTGGTCGCAGCTCTTGCAGACGACGGCGACGTTCGAGACGTCGATCGGCATGAACTTGTCGATGACGCCGCCCTGCTGGGTGGCACGGGTGGGCTTGGAGTGGCGCTTGGCCACGTTGACGCCCTCGACAATGATCCGGTTCTTGTCGGGCAGGGCACGCACGACCTCGGCCGTGCGGCCCTTGTTCTTGCCGCTCATGACCCGGACCGTGTCTCCCTTGTGGATGCGCATGGCTAGAGCACCTCCGGAGCGAGCGACACGATGCGCATGAAGCGCTTGTCCCGCAGCTCGCGGCCGACGGGGCCGAAGATGCGGGTGCCGCGAGGCTGTTGCTGGTCGTTGATGAGCACGGCGGCGTTCTCGTCGAAGCGGATGTAGCTGCCGTCGGGGCGGCGCTTCTCCTTCTTGGTGCGCACGACCACGCACTTGACGACGTCGCCCTTCTTGACGGCGGCACCGGGGATGGCGTCCTTGACCGTGGCCACGAACACGTCGCCGATGCTGGCGTAGCGGCGGCGCGACCCACCGAGCACGCGGATGCACAGCACCTCGCGCGCGCCGGAGTTGTCGGCCACCCGCAGCCGGGATTCCTGCTGGATCATCGGGCGCGCTCCACCACTTCGGTCAAGCGCCAGCGCTTGAGCTTCGAGAGCGGGCGCGTGCTGGTGATCTCGACCTGGTCGCCCTCGCGGG
>DATNLP010000333.1:0-2247 GCA_035602795.1 Acidimicrobiales bacterium
CCCTTCGTGCAGCGGGTGCTGGCCGACGTGGCGGCGACCGGGGCCGAGGCGCGGGCGCTGTCGGGCATGGTGCGGGGCCGCCTGGCCGTGGGGGCCACGCCGAGCCTGGTGACGTCGGTGCTGGCGCCGGCGCTGGTGTCGTTCCACGGGTCGTATCCGGGCATCGACCTGTCGGTGGTGGAGGCCGGCTCGCACCAGCTGGTGCCTCAGGTGGCGGCGGGCGAGGTCGACCTGGCCCTGGTGGTGCAACCGGTGACCGATCCTCTCGTGGTGACGGTGCCACTGTTCGAGGACCCGCTGGTGCTGGCCACGGCGACGGGGTCGGCGCTGGCCGGGCGCCGTCGGGTGGGGGTGCGCGACCTCGACGGGCTGGACCTGGTGATGTTCCGGGAGGGCTACGACCTGCGGGCGGTCACCCTGGACGCGTGCGCGGCGGCCGGGGTGACGCCCCGCCTGGTGAGCGAGGGCGGCGAGATGGCCGGGGTGTTGGCCTTCGTGGCGGCCGGCCTCGGGGCGGCCGTGGTGCCGGCGATCGCGCTGCCAGGTGACGGCTCGCTGGTCGGCGTGCCCTTCTCGGCGCCCGGCCTGCGGCGGACGGTGGCGTTGGCGCAGCGGGGCGACCGGGCTTTGGCGCGACCCGCACAGGCGCTGGCCGACCAGCTGGTGGCGCAGCATGCGGTGGCGCGGGTGCGGGTGAGGTCGGGTGTTCCACTTGGTCATGGTGCGGGTGCGGGTCCGAGGGCCGGGACGCCGGTCTGAAAACGCTGCACGGACACGTTTAGGCTGCGCGGAATCGGCTCCGGCGTCTGCACCGCGTGTCGTTGGCAGCGTTGGCGCACGGTTCCGCATCCGGAAAAGACACAGCCAGACCGTTTACCGACGCGCCTTGGTGAGTCCGCGCCCAATTCCTCGTCACCATCCGAGAAGTCCAGTTGGCGACCGTCGTCATCGGCAGCGGGACGAGGGCCTTTCGCCCCGAGGACGTGCGACATCCCCTGTCCTGTCGACCGATCGGCCGCCTCTCGAAGGCGGCGATCACACGGGCGTGGCCACCAGCCCGGCCGCGCCCGATCAGAGCCTTCGGGCGTAGGCTTCGTTCATGGACGGCCCTTCTTCGCACTTCGATCCTTCCGCCACGCCCGACCCGGCCGGCCTCAAACCCCCGGCGGACCTGCCCACTTCGCTGGCCGATCTGCGCGCCAGCGGTTGGGAGTCGGTGTCGGTGGCCGAGGAGATGCGGCGCAACACGTCCAAGGCCATTGCGTCGGGCAGCTCGATCGTGCCCGGGGTGATGGGCTTCGAGGAGACCGTCATCCCGCAGCTCGAGAACGCCATCCTGGCCGGCCACGACATGATCCTCTTGGGCGAGCGTGGTCAGGCCAAGAGCCGGGTCATCCGCTCCCTCGTCGGCCTGCTCGATGAGTGGTTGCCCATGGTCGGCGGCTCCGAAATCAACGACGACCCCTACCACCCCGTCTCGCGTTTCGCCATCGACCGCGTCGAGGAGCTGGGCGAGGCCACGCCGATCGACTGGGCCCACCGCTCGCAGCGTTACGGCGAGAAGCTGGCCACCCCCGACACCTCCATGGCCGACCTCATCGGCGAGGTGGACCCGATCAAGATCGCCGAGGGCCGCTACCTGAGTGACGAGCTGGCGCTCCACTACGGCCTCATCCCGCGCGTCAACCGCGGCATCTTCGCCATCAACGAGCTGCCCGATCTCTCCGAGCGCATCCAGGTCGGGCTGCTCAACATTCTCGAGGAGCGCGACGTGCAGATCCGGGGCCACCGGATCCGCCTGCCCCTCGACATCATGTTGGTGGCCACGGCCAACCCGGAGGACTACACCAACCGGGGGCGGATCATCACGCCGCTCAAGGACCGCTTCGGGGCCCAGATCCGCACGCACTACCCCCAAGACGTGGCGACGGAGATTGCGATCACCGATCAGGAGTCGGCCTTGATCGAGGTTCCCGGCGTGACCGTGACGATGCCGCCGTTCATGGCCGAGATCGTCGCCCGGATCTCCCAGATCGCCCGCCAGAGCCCTCGGATCAATCAGCGTTCGGGGGTGTCGCTTCGCGCCAGCATCGCCAACTACGAGACCCTCGTAGCTGCCTCGCTTCGTAGGGCACTCCGACTGGGCGACGACCACGCGGTTCCACGACCCTCGGACCTCGATTCGCTTGTCTCCTCGACGCTCGGCAAGGTCGAGATCGAGGTGATGGAAGACGACGAGGACTTAGA
>DATNLP010000339.1:0-5222 GCA_035602795.1 Acidimicrobiales bacterium
AGGAAGGCATTGATCGTGAGTCCCTCTTCGGGCGTCCATTTGCCGAACGCCTTGAGCAGCGCCTCCTGGTTGTCGAAGTTCTGGTCGTGCGTGAGTCCCGCGGTGCGGATCTGGTATTCGATGACGTATTTCATCAAGTCCTCCTCGGACAGGCGGGCCAAACCACCCCGGACTTGACCCCACCGGACGCTACCCCTGTTGACGGCTTGGATGTCGTGCGATGAACCGAGCTGCAGTTGAGTGGCCGTCCGACGCGCGGGTCCGAGGGCGCGCCATCAGTCCGGGCCGATCCCCTTGGACGCCTTACTCCGTCTCCTCTTCCCGGATCGGCCACAGTGGCGGTCGCACCACCGTCGCCACCAGCTCACGGCCCCGCTGCACGACCGTCACCAGATCACCGTCGAGGAGCTGGGCGTCGGCCTCCACCAAGCCGAGCCCGATGCCGCACCCTCGCATGGGTGAGAAGTTGCCGCTCGTCACCACGCCGACCCGGTCACCCCCGACGCAGATGTCGGATCCGCCGCGCAACGGCTGGCGCCCCTCCCCCACCAGGCCCCGCAGCCGCCGCCAAGGGCCGACGGCCTTCTCCTCCTCGAGCGCCGCCCGCCCGGTGAAGGACTCCTTGTCCCAGCCGACCACCCACCCCAGCCCGGCCTGCAGCGGAGTGATCCCGGGGCCCAGCTCGTGGCCGTGCAGCGGCAGTCCCGCCTCCAGCCGCAGCGTGTCCCGCGCCCCCAAGCCGGCCGGCACCACGCCGGTGGCCAGTACGGCGTCCCAGAAGGCCGGCGCCGCCTCGGCCGGGACTTCGCACTCCACCCCGTCCTCGCCCGTGTAGCCGGTCCCCGCCACCAGGCACGTCGTGCCCTCCCACTCGAAGGGCTCCACACAGAAGCGGTGCACCGCAGCCGCGTCGGGCGACACCTCGGCCAGCCGGGCCCGCGCCGTGGGGCCCTGCACGGCGATGACCGCCCGCGACTCGGTCACGTCCGTGCCCCCGAGCGCGGCGACGACGCTGTCGGTGTTCGAAGCGTTCGGCATGACGTCGAAGCGCTCCTCCTCGACCCACCACACGATGATGTCGTCCACCACCGAGCCGTCCTCGTCGAGCAGGTGCGTGTACTGGGCGCGCCCCGGATGCACCCGGCGCAGGTCGTTGCTCAGGGACTCCTGCAGGTGGTCGAAGGCGTCGGCACCAGTCACCCGCACCGTTCCGAGATGGCTGACGTCGAAAGCCACCGCCTCCTCGCGGCAGGCCTGGTGCTCGGCCACCGTCCCCGCCCCGTAGGCCAGCGGCATCTCCCAGCCGCCGAACGAGACCATCTTCGCCCCGAGCGCCAGGTGGGCTTCGTACAGCGGGGACCTCCGCTGGCTCTCCTCCGGATGCTGGCTCGGGCCTGGGGGCATACCCGGCCCAGACTAACGAGAACTACGCGGCCGACGAGGAGGCGAGCTCGAGCCCGTGCGACGCGAGCAGGGCGGCGAAGTCGCGCTGGTACACGATCAGGATCGGCACCTCGGGATACAGCTCACGCATGCGCCGGACCTTCCCGTTCTTGCGCGTCACCAGCCGCTGGTCCGCAGTCGTCAACTCAATGAAGGCGCCGCGATCGGGCAGGTAGAAATCGGGGCGGAAGCCGGACACGGGCGTCCCGCCGTCGTCCCAGCGCAGCGGGAATTCCACCGGTTCGTACTCCCAGCGCTCGCCGGCCAGGTCGAGGAGCACGGCGAACAGTTGCTCGGAGGGGTGCGCGAAGCGGACCTGGCCCGCCGGGGCCGACGAAGGATGATGGGCGCGCCGCACCTCGGCACGCGCCGATGCGCGGTCAGCGCCGCGGCTCACTCGCCAGATGCCTTGGCCACCGACACGCGGGCAGGACGGGACTTGGCAGCAGCGGCGGCGGACGCCTTGGCGGCGGCGGCCTCGTCGAGACGGACGATGTCGGCGTCGAGTTCGTCCACGACGCCGGCCATCGGCACAATGTTGAACACGCCCTGACCGCCGGCCAGCAGGTCGACGACCTCACCGTTCGAACGGGCCAGCACCGAGCTGGTGCCGGTCAACACCAGGTTGGTCGAGGCAACGTCTGCGCCGAGATCCTCGCGCAGGCACTCCACGGCCCGCCGCGCCGACTGCAGTGAGACGCCGGCGTCGAGCAACTGCTTGATCACTTTGAGCTCGAGCACGTCGGCGTACGAGTAGACGCGTCGCGAGCCGCTCCCTCTGGCCGAGACCACCGAGGGCTGCAACAGGCCCGTGCGGGCCCAATAGTCGAGTTGCCGGTAGGTGATCCCAACGAGACCGCATACCTGCGGCCCGCTGTACCCACCGACCTGGGCGTTGGACACCATGGGCATTCCACCTCCACTGACGACCACTCCGGTCCTCAATGGTACTTGACCCCGGACGACACCGCTGTAGTTACGGAGGCGTGATTGATGAATTTTCGGTGACGCCGGGCCGGCCGTGCTGGTGCTGCCCGTGGCCGTGCTCGTGTCCGTGGTGGTCCCCGTCGATGGGCCAGGCCACTACCGAGCCGAGCACGCTCAGCCCGACCCGGGCGCCCGTGGCCAGGGGTGTGCCCCCGGTCACCCGCACCACCAGGTCCGGCAGCGGGACGGCCTCGGGCCGCACCCGGACCACGGCGTCATGGCCGTAGTACTCGTAGCTCTCGACCGTGGCCACGATCGGAGACGCCCCTACCTCACCGATCACCAGCTGCTCCGGCCGGATCATGACGTGGGCCAGGCTTCCGTCCGCCGACGCGCCGCGCCCCGTCCCGGGCCAGCCTTCGACCGGCAGCGCGCCCAGGGGGGTGTCGGCTGCGACGCCGCTCCCGACGGCACCGACGGTGGCGTGCAGGACGTTGGACTCGCCCAGGAACCGGGCCAGCGCCGGGTCCAAGGGGCGCTGGTAGATGCCGGCAGGCGAGTCGAGCTGGGCGATCACGCCGTGGCGCAGCACGGCCACGTGGTCGGCCATGGAAAGGGCCTCGTCCTGGTCGTGCGTCACCAGAATGGACGTGGCGCCCGCGTGCAGCAACACGTCGTGCACCTCGCTGCGCACACTGGCCCGCAGACTGGCGTCGAGTGAGGAGAACGGCTCGTCCAGCAGCACGATCTGGGGGTCGGTGGCCAGGGCCCGGGCCAGGGCCACCCGTTGCTGCTGGCCGCCCGAGAGCTGATGGGGGTAGCGCCGGCCCAGGCCGGTCAACCCGACCATGTCGAGCAGTTCCTTGACCCGCTCACGCCGCTGCGGCCCGCGCCGCAGTCCGAAGGCGATGTTGCGCCCGACCGAGAGGTGCGGGAACAGCGCGCCCTCCTGGGGCACGTAGCCGATGCGCCGACGCTCGCTCGGGACGAAGACGCGGTGCCCGTCGTCGACCAGCTCGGGGCCCAACTGCACCTGGCCCCCGTCGAGGTGCTCGAACCCGGCGATGATGCGCAACAGCGTCGTCTTGCCGCTGCCCGACGAGCCCAAGATCGCGGTGAAGCTGCCCGCCGGGACGGTGAGGTCGACGCCATCGAGCACCTTGAGGTCACCGAACGACTTGCGGGCGCCGTGGACGGCGAGCTCCTTCATCGCCCAATTGTGACCGGTGGGAGGACGTCGGTCGGCGCCCCCGGTGCCAGGGGCGCCCCGGCCGCGGCCGTGCGGGCCGGCAGCCGGGCGAACCAGCGGCCGAGCACGTAGCTCGGCACCGCCGCGATGAGCACCATCAGGCCGGCGTAGGGCGCCGCCGCGCCGTAGCTGAGGTTGGTCTGCTGGGCCCAGAAACCGGTGGCCAGCGTCTGCACCCCGGTCGGGATCAGGATCAAGGTGGCCACCAGCTCGGTGGCCGTCTCGAGGAAGACCAGGCAGAACGCCGCGGCCAGCCCGGGTCCGATCAGCGGCAACGTCACCCGGAAGAAGACCGAACGGCGGCTGACGCCGAGCGAGTTGCCCACCTCCTCCAGCCCGACCGGGGCGCGGGCGACGGCGGCGCGCACCGAGACCACCGCCATGGGGAAGAACATGATGGCGTAGACGAGGATGAGCAGCGGGGTGGTCTGGTACCAGCGCCCGTCGAGGAAGTGCTCGGTCACGTAGGTCGCCGTCAACGCGACCACGATGCCGGGCACGGCCAGGATCAACATGGAGGTGCGCTCGAGCAGCAGAATGCGGCGGCCCGGGTAGCGCACCGACAGCAGCCCGATGGGCAACGCAGCGACAGTGGCCACCAGGCCGGCGCCGGCGGCGTAGCCGAAGGTGGTGAGGGTGGCGCCCCAAATCGACGCGTTGGGCACGGTCGAGGTGCCCCCCTCGACCATCAGCCAGATGATGGCGCCCACCGGGACGCCCAGCGCCAGCACGACCACGGCGGCCACGCCGGCCAGCACCGGGAAGGTGCCGCGGCCGAGGGGTCGGGGCCGCAGCACGCGCGAGGCGCCCGATCCCATGCGGGCGGCGCGGCCCTTGCCCCGCGCCGCCCCCTCCCCCAGGAGCAGGATCGCGCCGAGAACGACCAGGATGACCGAGAAGGCGCACCCGGCGGCGGTGTTGAAGCCCACGGTGAACTCCGTGTAGGCCTCCGTCGTGAGCGTGCGGAAGCCCAGGATCTCGAAGGCGCCGAACTCGGCCAGGCAGACCAGGGCGACCAGGACGGCACCACCGAGGATGGACAGGCGGGCTTGGCCCACGGTGACCTTCCAGAACGTCGACAGGCGCCCCAGACCCAGGCCGCGCGCCACCTCCTCCTGGGCCGGGTCGGCGTTGCGCATGTTGGCGGCCACCGGCAGGAACACCAGCGGGTAGATGGCGAGGGTCATCACGAGCACGGCGCCCCAGAAGCCGCCGAAAGCCGGGAAGATGGCCCGCCAGCCGAAACTCACCACGAAGTCGGGGATGCCGAGCGGGACGACCACCAGGATGGCCCATAGGTGCCGCCCCGGCAGGTCGGTGCGCTCGACGAACCAGGCCAGCACGGTGCCGAGCACGGCGCACAGCGCGGTGACGACGAAGGTGAGGCTGACCGTGTTCCACAGCAGCTGGGCGGTCAGGCTGCGGAACAGCAGCGGGTGCAGCGTCGACCAGCCCGTCTGGAAGGCCTGGACGATCAGGAAGACCAGCGGCGTCACCACGGCCAGACCCACCACGACGGCCGTGGCGAAGAGGAGCGGCGGACCGGTGCGGTGGTGCCCCGGCAGGTGGTGGTGGGAGAGGTGGTGACGCAGGCGGTCGCGGT
>DATNLP010000344.1:0-3177 GCA_035602795.1 Acidimicrobiales bacterium
CAGAGGTCGGATCGAGGCAGTGCACGCGCTCTCCGGTGATGTCCACCCACCAGAGGCGGGCGCTGACGCCGTCCCAGATTGGACCCTCGGCGTGCTCTGCGCGCAGGTGAAGTGCCACCTCGACATCGAGGTCACCCATCAGAACCCCCTACCAGGAGACTGGCTCGGCTGCAGTCGGGAAAGTTCACCGTCGGGGTGGAGGTTTGTGAGCCCGGGCTATGGACTCTCAGCGGTGACGGACGCTTACCCACTTCAGATCCTTCCGGGCGGGCCCGCGACGATGCCCTCTGGGCCATACTCGAACCGTTCTGAACGGGTGACCAGCCAACCGGTTCCTTCCGGTTGAAGGATCTGTACGGTGAGGGTTGCGCCCGTCCTCAGCGGTCCCGCCAGGTCCAGCACTGCGTAGGCGTTCGGCACCCCGCGCGTCCTTCTGCTGATGGCCGTCCCCGCGCCCACAGCCAGGGCCTGATGGCGGACGCCCGCCGCTTCCATCGTCACAATGTCCACCGAGGGGACGTGGGTGTGGCCGGAGAGGAGGACAGACACGCCGGTCCGGGCGCAAGCCTCGACGAGCGGTCCCCGGCCAACCAGGCCAGACAGGCTCGCGGGCAGCACAGGGTGGTGCGTGACCAAGAGCCGCCACGCCCCGGCGGCGCCGTTGCTGAGTGCTTCTCGGACCATCCCAATCTGCCGAGGGGACACGTGTCCGGCCTTCCAGCGCCATGGCGGCATTGAGTCAAGGCCCACAACGTTGAGGTCCGGCAACTCGGTGACCGGATCCAGGTCTCTGGCGATGAACTGCTCGTATCGTCGACGTGGCCGGAGCAGGCGTGCCGGCAGGTTGAACAATGGCAAGTCGTGATTGCCAGGAACAGTCAGCATGGGGTTTGGCAGCCTCTTCAAGAGTTCTCGAGCCTCGAAGAACTGGCTCCGGCCAGCACGCTGAGTCAGATCGCCCGAGACGACCACGAGGTCCGGGCGACGATCCCCAACGTCGGCAAGCAATGACTCGGCGAGTGCATCATTGTGAGCGCCCAGGTGAAGGTCCGACACGTGGACGACGACCGGCACTCCTCCATGATCGCGTCCTTACGTCCCCAATTGCCACCTCCGCTTTCACGCCTCCCCGACGGCCGCGATGGCGGCCTCGAGGGTGGGGTAGAAGCGGTCACGATCGAGCGTCTCGAAGAGACCGTAGCGACGAACCAGATCTTGGAGCCGGGTGCGCATCTCCGCGAAAGCCATGTGGATGCCCGCGGCGTTGAGCTCACGGTCGAGCTGCTCGAGCATCCTTGCCGCCGACACGTCGACGTCTGTCATTGCCTCACACTGCACGACCACCCACGACGCGTGACGTTCAGCGACGGCGTGGCGGATCTGGGACCGGAAGGCGGAGGAGTTTGCGAAGAACAGCGGGGCCTCCCACCGGTAGACGACGATCCCCGGGAGCTGGTGCGCATCGGGGTGGCGCCCGACACTGTGCCAGCCCGCCAGGTCGTCCACCTGGCCGAGGACCGCACCATGGGGTTGCCAGCTGCGGCGGAAGAACAGCAGCACGGCGAGTGCGATGGCGATGACGATCCCCGGCAGGACCCCGAACACGATCACGCCCAAGCTGGCGACCACCGAGAGGGCGAGCGCACTCTTTCGGACCCGGTAGTAGCGGACCAGGGCCTCGAGGTCGAGCAGGGCGAGGGCGGCGGCGATCAGCACGGCGGCCAGGGCGGACTGCGGAAGGTCGGCCAACAGGGAGTTGAAGAACAGCAGCAGTGCCACGACGATGCCGGCGCCGACCAACGACGCCAGTTGGGACTTGGCTCCTGCCTGCTCGACGACCGCGGTACGCGACCCGCTGGTCGACACCGCGAAGCCCTGGAGGAGGCCCGCGGCGAGGTTGGCCGCTCCGATGCCGATCATCTCCTGGTTGGGATCCACCTCCTCACCGCGGCGGGCCCCGAAGCTCGAGGACGTGGCGATCGTGTCGGCCAGCGACACGAGTGTGATGCCGACAGCCGCGACGAACAGGGGGCCCACGTCGGAGACCTTTGTCCAAGGGACCGACGGCTTGGGGACTCCCCTGGGGAGCGTCCCCACAGTTGACACCCCATGCGCGTGCAGGTCGAAGAGGGCGGAGACGACGGTGGCCGCCACGATGCCGACGAGGACGGCGGGGACGACCTTGGTGAATCGGGACAGCACCAACAAAATGGCCAACACCCCCAGGCCGACCAGGAGCGCCGCCCCGACAGTGTTGTCGAGGCCGAGCACGAAGGCCTTGATCTCGGGACCGAAGCCCTCGACGTCCGTCGAGAACCCGAAGAGCTTGGGCAACTGGCCCACAATGATGATGAGGGCGAGACCGTTCATGTAGCCCACCTGCACCTCGCTCGAGAGCAGGTCGGCGACGAAGCCGAGGCGCCCCAACCCCAACCCGATCTCAATGAGCGCGACGATGACGGCGAGCATGCCGGCCAGCGCGATGGCACGATGCACGTCGCCGTCCGCCAGCAGTGGCATGAGGGCAGCGAAGATCAGGGGCGAGATCGAGGAATCCGGGCCGAGGACGAGGATTTTGGAGGGTCCGAAGACCGCATAGCCGACCAGACATCCGATGGACGTGTACAAGCCGGTCACCGGAGGCAGCCCGGCTAGCTCGGCGTACGCCAAACCCTGAGGTACGAGGATGGCGGCAAGCACGACACCCGCGACGACGTCGGACCGTGCCCATCTCCGGTCGTAGGTCCTGACGGCCCTGAGACCCGGTATCCATCTCGCTATCCCCGCGGGGCCTTCGTCCAACGTGCCCTCGTTCCCCTTGTGACGTTCGGCCACCACGCTGTTCAACCCGAACCTACAATGCGGCCAGGTAGAAGACCAGCGAAGGGGGCGCGGAAGATGTCCAGACCCGGGCGACATCGGAGGATCCGCCGTCCTAGTGGCACCAGGACAAAAGGGTTCCTCGGCGTACACATGTACTGGAGGATGGCGACACGAAGTGGGTGACTCGAGTCGAACCACACCGGGTCCCCCGCGAGCTCTCGCTACCCTCTCGCTCGCAGCAGTCGTCCTGCTCGTTGTCGCGCTGATCCTCTTCCTCGTTCGCAACGGCGTCTACGTGGCGATGGGGGCGGTCGGCTTGGCGCTCGGCGTGGCGGGAGGATGGTGGGCGATCAC
>DATNLP010000358.1:0-2756 GCA_035602795.1 Acidimicrobiales bacterium
CTTCTACACCGATGTGCTCGGGGGGAGGGATGCCTTCTCCGGACCCGGAGGGCTCACGTATGTCCAACTGTCGAACAGTTGGATCATCATCAACGTCGGCGGAGGGCCGACCGACGACAAGCCGGAGGTCACCCTTGAGACACCCGCCGATCCCAATCGGGTCAGCAGTTTCCTCAATATACGAGTAACGGACATGCCCGCTGTGTACGCCGAATGGAGCGCGCGCGGTGCGGAATTCCTGACGCCACCGAAGCAGCACAAGTACGAAATCCGTTGTTATATCCGCGATCCCGATGGTCATCTGATCGAAGTGGGGCAGACGACGGACCCGGGGGGAGATTGGTTCCCCGATCAATGGCCATCGAGTAAGTCGGAGTGAGCTTCCTGACGGGGTGGGGTCTCGATCAGGACCGCGGCGATCATCGGCACGGGGGTGGGGATCGGATCGGCGATCGCGCGTCAGCTTGCTGCCGGTGGCGGGACCCTCCAGCTCTCGAGCGCCGACAAGGAGTCGGACCGAAAGCTGGCAGGGTCGATGAAACCTAAGGCTCCTAGTGGCTGGCTGCGACGCTCCGCGATTCCCCCAACCCGGCGAAATCGATCTCGGCCGCTCGACACGGAGCCTGAATGGCGAAGCCCTGCCCTGAGTCACACCCTAAGGCGGCCAGCACACCGACGAAACCGAGCCGCTCGATGCCTTCGGCCACGACGCGCAGCCCGAGCGCATGGCCCAGCTGGATGATGGAGCGGACGATACCCTCGTCGCGGTCGCCGGCGGCTTCGACCTGCAGGCGCGAGGTGAAGGTGCGGTCCAGCTTGAGCTCGCCGACCGCCAGGTCATTCAGGTGGGAGAGGGATGAGAAGCCCGTCCCGAAGTCGTCGATCGAGACCACAATGCCAGTCTCGGTCAGCTTTTGGATCACTCGCTTGGATCGGGTGAGGTCGGCCATGATCATCCCCTCCGTGATCTCGAGGACCAGAGCTCGTGGGGGCAGATTCGCCTGTACCAGCAGTTCACTCACCCGTCGCGGCAAGGACGAATCCAAGAGATCGGTGGCCAGGAGGTTGACCGCCACTGCAACCTGGTGACCACCGTGCCACCACTTGGCACAGTCGCTGATGGCTTCCTCGAAGACCCAGGCGGCAAGCGAATGGACGAGGCCGCTCTCTTCGGCCAGGACCAAGAGGTGCTCGGGAGGGATGAGTCCGAGGGTCGGATGCGGCCAGCGCAAGAACGCCTCGACGGTGACCACCTGGCCACTCTGGAGGTCGACCTCGGGCTGGTAGTGCAGTGCCAGTGAGCCCTCTGTCATGGCCGCACGCAAGTCCTCGATGAGCGCAGACCGGTCGCCCTCGTCGTCGAGGGAGGCCTCGTAGACGTCGAATGATCCACGTTCTTTCTTGGCCCGGTACATGGCGATGTCGGCGCACCGCAGCAGGTCCTCAGCGCGCCGGGCGTGCTCTGGCGCCAGCGCGATGCCGATACTTGCCCCCACATGCAGACTGACGGTCTCCACGTCGATGGGCTCTTCGAGCAACGTCGAGATCCGCCTGGCCACCGTCGTGGCCTCGTAGGCGTCCGCCCCGTAGAGGAGGACTGTGAACTCGTCACCGCCCAGGCGCGCCACGAGGTCCTCATGACGGACAACCTGGTGGATGCGTGGACCGATCTGGCGCAACAGGGCGTCGCCGGTCTGGTGTCCGAAGGAATCGTTGATCTCCTTAAAGTGATCGAGATCGATCAGCAAAAGGGCCAGTTTGCGAGCATCGGGATCTTTGTCGGAAGAGGTGTCTAAGGCCCGCTCGAGCTCATCGAGGAATTGCCGGCGGTTCGAGAGCCCGGTGAGTTCGTCGGTCACCGCCTGGTGGCGTCGTGCGTCGTGCAGCGTTCGCTGCTCGCGCAACGACAGCGCCATGCGGGCCGCCCGTGCCAGCAGCGTGGCCGCAGCCAGTGCGAGGGCGACCGTGTTGACGCGTTCGACGTTGCCGAGCACCAAGATCACGAAGCAGGCCACGGAGACAAGCCCCAAGATGAGCGCCCTTGGAGCCCGCTCGAAGACCGCCGAGCGCGGAGCGCTTCGAGAGGAGCGGAGCCAGACCGAGCCGGACAGGGCAAGCATGGCAGCGGGCCGGGTCAGGTCCAACAAGGTGCCAACGTGGTAGGTGCCGGCCGACGACTGGTTCAGGTAAACGGTGTCCCCGATTGCCATGAGCACACACCCGGCGGCGAAGATCAACAGCCGCGCCGGATGCCGTGGCACGATGGTGACGGCTCCGATGGCCAGCGCCAGCAGTATGAGGTCGCCGATTGGATAGGCCAGATTGACCGTGACCGATGCCGCGGATCCCCTGATCGAGTCGACGATGGTGTTAGACGCAAAGAGGGCGCAGATGGCCGCCGCCCCGAGTCCGGCCATCGCAGCGTCGAGCCAGGTGCTTGGTTTGATGTGCCTCACCTGAGAGCGCACGAGCAGCACAAGGGCCAGGGAGGCCAACGGGTAGAAGACAAGGTAGAAACCCTCTGCGAGCGAGGGTGCGGAAGGCGAAGACTCGAGCGTCCAGACGATGTCGCCCAGGGCCCAGGCGAGCAACCCCAGGCCCAGCACCAGCGCAACGGAGCGCCGGGGTCGTCGGGTCCGCGCACGAGCCAGACAGCCGAGCGCCAACACGATCTCGAAGGCATCGACCACCTGGTTGTCGATCAAGGACCAAATGTGACCCGTGTGAGGAGTAAAGAACGTGACGGCGTAGGCGGC
>DATNLP010000371.1:0-8582 GCA_035602795.1 Acidimicrobiales bacterium
CGGCCGGTGCGGTGCTCGCCGATTGGGGTGCCGACGTCATCAAGATCGAGCATCCGGTCATGGGCGATCCGATCCGCGGCCTGACCAACGCCGAGGCCAGCGGGGCGATCATGAACCCGAACACCGAACTGCCGAATCGGGGCAAGCGGAGCGTGGGCCTCGACATCACCACGGACGAGGGTCGAGAGATCCTGTACCAGCTGGTCGAGTCGGCGGACGTGTTCCTCACGAACTTCCTCCCGGAGACACGACGGCGACTGGCCATCGACGTCGACGACGTCCGGGCGCGCAGCCCGCGGATCGTCTACGCCCTCGGCACGGGACAAGGGTCGTCGGGACCGGACGCCGAATGTGGCGGTTTCGATCTGGCGAGCGCCTGGGCGCGCGGCGGGCCTGCCTTCCAGATGACACCTGCCGGCGGCGAGCCCCCGAATCAGCCTGGTTCCTTCGGGGACCTGTCGGGGGCGATGAACCTGGCCGGCGCGGTGGCGGCGGCGCTCTACCGGCGGCAGTGCGACGGGCACGCGCCGGTGGTCGAGGTCTCGCTCTACGCCACGGGAATGTGGTGGATGGCGCAGGCCATCACCGCGGGAGCGGTCGGCGTGACGAGAGAGTTCCGTACCCGCGGTAATCCGTTCAATGCCTTGGTCAATTACTTCCCGACCAGCGACGGGCGCTGGGTGTGCCTGGTGTTCCTGCAGGCGGATCGTTGGTGGCCCGACCTGTGCCGCCACCTCGGCCGACCGGATCTCATCGACGACCCTCGGTTCGCGGAGGCGAAGGCCAGGAATGCCCACGTGGAGGAATGCACACAGGTGCTCGACGAGATCTTCAGCACCCGGACGTTGGCCGAATGGCGCGACGTCCTGGCCACTCTCGAGGGCGTGTGGGCTCCGGTGCTCAGCCCGGCGGACATCGGTGAGGACCCCCAGGCGATCGCAAACGGCTACCTGCCCGACGTCGACAAGGGCGACGGCCGCGTCTACCGGGGCGTCGCCTCCCCCGTGCAGTTCGACCAGAGTCCGATCGGCACGCTCAACGGCGCCCCCGAACACGGACAGAACACCGAGGAGGTCCTCCTCGAGTTAGGTCTGGGTTGGGACGACATCGTTGCGCTCAAGGAGCGGGGGGCCGTGATGTGACACCTCTCGCAGCGACGTCCTGTGGGTAGTGGCAGCGCTCCGACCGGGGCTCCGGGGGACACGGATGGATGAGTGAATCGAGGCAGTAGGTGACAGACAAAGGTGCATCGGAATGGTTGATCTCCGTCGATGACCATGTGCTCGAACCGGGTCACGTCTGGCAGGACCGGGTTCCGGCCAAGTTCAGGGATGCCGCTCCGAGGCTCGTGCGCGACGCGCAGGGGGAGGCGTGGATCTACGAGGGCCTGCGCAGCGTCACCCCGGGACTCGGCGCAGTGGCGGGGAAGCGACGGGAGGAATTCAGCTTCGAGCCGATCACCTACGACGAAATGCGGCCGGGGTGCTACGACTCCGTGGCCCGTCTGGACGACATGAACCGGGCCGGCGTGATCGCCTCGCTGTGCTTCCCCTCCTTCCCCCGCTTCTGCGGCCAGGTGTTCCTGGAGGCCGACGACAAAGAGCTCGCCCTGCTGTGCGTGCAGGCCTACAACGACTGGATGATCGACGAGTGGTGCGGCCGTGCCGCCGGCCGCTACATCCCCCTTACCCTCATTCCCCTGTGGGACGCCACGTTGGCCGCGGCGGAGGTGCGCCGGACGGCCGAGAAGGGCTCCCGCGCCATCGCCTTCTCCGAGAACCCGGCCATGCTGGGCCTTCCGACCATCCAGGATCGGGGGGGCTACTGGGACCCCCTCATGGCGGCCTGCGAGGAAACCGAGACGGTCGTCTGCATGCACATCGGCTCCTCGAGCCGGCGCTACACCATGTCGGACGAGTCACCCATGCTGGTGACGATGTCGTGGGGGGTGCCGGTCGGCATCGCCGGGGCCATGGTGGAGTGGATCTTCAGCCCGGTGCTGCGGAAGTTCCCCGGCATCAAGGTGGCGTTGGCCGAGGGCGGGATCGGGTGGATGCCCTACTTCCTCGAGCGCTCCACCCAGGTCGTCGAGACCCACCGGTATTGGATCCAGAAAGGCGATGTCCGGCACGACTCGCTTTCCGGACGCGTGGAGGTGATGGAGGCCGGTGGCGTCGAAATGGACGGTTTCTCCGTGATGGACACCTTCCGCAAGCACGTCTACGGCTGCTTCATCGACGATCTCCACGGGATCAAGAACCTCGACGTGATCGGAGCCGACAACGTCATGATCGAGACGGACTATCCCCATAGCGACTCGACCTGGCCGAACTGCCTGGAGCACGCGCAGAAGCAGCTCGTCGACCTCTCCGAGATCGACCGGCACAAGATCCTGCGGGGGAACGCAGAACGATTGTTCCGCTTCACGCCGGCACCGGCTCCGACGTGACGGCCCGGCTCGACGGGCGAGACCGAAGCACCCTCCGGTGCCAGAAGGGATGAACGGATGAAGATCAGCGTGTTTCTCGGGTTCCAGGGAGGGGATTGGCTCCGCCACGACACCCCGGACGGGCCGACGACCATACGGGACGGACAGGTGTACGAGGACAACATCCACATCGCCGACCTGCTCGACCCGCTCGGCTTCGACGCGTTGTTCCAGGTGGAGCACCATGGCTCGCCCTATCACATGACGAGCAATCCCCTGGCCATCCTCTACTACATGGCGGGGCGGACCGAGCGGCTCGAAATGGGCACCTGCGTCGTGGTGCTGCCGTGGAACAACCCGCTGCGGGTCGCCGAGGAGCTCTCGGTGCTCGACAACATGCTTCGGGGACGGCGGATCTACGTGGGCGTCGGCCGCGGCAGCTCACCGAGCGAGTACCGGTACCTGGGCATCGACCAGAACGAGGCCAGCGAGCGCTTCAAGGAAGGGGTCGACATCCTGCGGCTGGCGCTCCGGGAGGAGAACTTCTCCTACGAGGGGACGCACTTCCACGTCTCCGACGCCACGACCCGGCCCCGGCCGTGGTCGGCCACCCTGGGCCAGAACCTCTACGGGGCCCTGGTGAGCAAGTCGAGCCTCGAGCCCGTCGCCGAAATGGGCCTCGACCTCATGTGCACCGGCGGCACCTCGGTGGCCACGATGACCGAGAACTGCGAGATCTTCAACAACGCCCGGGCCCGAGTGGGGCTCGGGCCGACGCGACCCATCATCGCGGCACCGGGCTACTGCGCCACGTCGCACGAGGCGGCGATGGAGGTGGCGGAACGCGCCTTCGGCGGCTACATCGAGGGCTCGCGGCGCCACTACGGGTTCGACGACCCGCAGCAGTTCGCCGGCATCAAGGGCTACCAGCAGTACGCGCCGGGTGGCGGGGGCGACCCGCGCGGTTCGTCGCCCCGCCAGGACTACATCAGGAGCGGGATCTTCGGCACGCCCGAGCAGTGCATCGAGAAGATACTGATGTACGCCGAGGTCACCGGGACCGATCACATCGTCATGCTGCACTCCATCGCCGGCATGTCGGTGCAGGAGACCGAGAGCAGCCTGCGGCTGTTCTCGACCGAGGTGCTGCCCGTCGTGCGCAGTGCCGCGGCGGAGGTCGTCAGCGCGGGCTGAGGAGTGGCGTCGTCCCGGGCGTCCCGGCGACCGCCGGCCTACGTTGGTAACTTGCGGAACGAGGAGCTGCCGTGACCATCAATGCGCGCGCGTGGATCGCCGGTGTGTTCGAACATCCGCGGCGGGAGATCCGGGACCGCAGCATCCCTCAGCTCCATGCCGAGGTCGCCCTGGGCGCGCTCGCCGACGCCGGGCTCGACGTCGCGGACGTCGACGGCTACCTCTGTGATTCGTCAGCCGGCTTCGGCGCCATCTCCATGGCCGACTACCTCAACCTTCGACCCCGCTACGTGGATTCGACCGAGACCGGTGGCTCGTCCTATCTCGTCCACGTGGGCCATGCGGCGGCGGCCATCGCCACCGGACGCTGCCAGGTTGCCCTGATCACCATGGCCGGGCTGGGCCGCAGCGGTAGGGCGCCGAGCGCACGGTCCTCGGGTTCGCCGGAGGCCGGGTTCGAGTCCATGTGGGGCATGTCGGCCATCAGCGGCTACGCGCTGGCCGCCCAGCGGCACATGTTCGAGTTCGGCACGACCAGCGCACAACTGGCCGAGGTCAAGGTCGCGGCGTCGCTGCACGCGCAGCACAACCCCCACGCCCTCTTGCGGAATCCCGTCACGGTGGAGGAGGTGCTCGACTCCCCGGTGATCAGTTCGCCGCTGCATCGCCTCGACTGTTGCGTCGTCACGGACGGCGGGGGAGCGGTCCTGGTGGTCAGCCCGGAAGTGGCCCGGGATTTGGGACGCCGGTCGGTGAAGGTCCTGGGCCAGGCGGAGGCGGTCAAGCACACCGGGAACGGTCGCCTCGATCTCACGTTCACCGGTGCCGCCTACACGGGACCCGAGGCCTTTGCCCAGGCGGGCGTGACGCCGGCCGACGTGGACTACGTCTCGCTCTACGACTCGTTCACCATCACCGTCGTGCAGACGATCGAGGACCTGGGATTCTGCGAAAAGGGGGCGGGCGGGCGCTTCGTCCTGGACGGGGCGCTGGTGGCGCCCGAGGGTCGATTGCCCTTCAACACGGACGGGGGCGGCCTCTGCAACAACCATCCGTCGAACCGAGGTGGGATGACCAAGATCATCGAGGCGGTGCGGCAATTGCGAGGTGAGGCGCATGCAGCCGTCCAGGTGCCGAACTGCGAGATCGCGTTGGCGCACGGCACCGGCGGTTCGATCGGCACCAGGATGGGAAGCGCCACGCTGATCCTCGGCCGGGAGGACGCGTGACGGCCGACCACTTGCCCGCTCCGGCTCCAGAACGCACGCCCGAGACGGGTAAGTTCTGGGACGCCACGACCGAAGGCCGGCTGCTCCTGGCGCGCTGTGACCGATGCGACGCGGTGATCTGGTATCCCAAGACGTACTGCTCCGAGTGTGGCGGGCTGTCCGTGTCGTGGATCGAGGCCGCAGGAACCGGCACGGTCTACAGCTTCACGGTCGCCCATCGTGGTCCGGGGCCGTTCGGCGAGGCGGTGCCCTACGTGATCGCGTATGTCGAACTCGCGGAGGGACCGCGGGTCCTGACCAACATCGTGGGGTGCGACCCGGGTCAGGTGTCCATCGGCCATCCGGTCCGGGTCGTGTTCAGTGACACGGGTCAGGGCAGCGCGCTCTATCGGTTCGAGTTGTCGACGACGTCTCCGTCTCCGGGGCAGCCTGATGCCTGACGGCGCAGAGCGCGAGGCTGCGGGGCTACCGCTGACCGGCCTGCGGGTGCTCGACCTCAGTAGCCGGACCGGGGCCTACTGCAGCAAGGTCCTGGCGGATCTCGGGGCCGACGTGGTGAAGGTCGAACGACCCTCCGGCGACCGGATGCGTTTCCTCCCACCGTTCCGTGACGGGCAGACCGGTCCGGAAGCCAGCCTTCTCTTCGCCTACTACCAGCACAACAAGCGCGGCATCACGCTCGACTGGGAGCGCGACGACGCGCGCCCGCTGCTCGAAGGCCTCTCGGCCTGGGCGGATGTGGTCGTGGCGTCTCCGCGAGGTGAGCGGGAACGGGTGGTCGGCTTCGTCGAGGATCCACCGTCGCTCTCTTGGGTGTTGGGTTCCGTGCTGACGTGTTTCATCACACCATTCGGGCTGACCGGTCCCTACCGTGACTGGCGGGCCACGCCGTTCACGTCGTTCGCCATGAGCGGGTACATGCATCCCGTCGGTCCCCCCGAAGGACCCCCGCTGGCCATGCCCGGTCAGGAGTTCTACGACGAGGCCGGCATTTGGGGCGCCTTCCTCGTCCAGGCGACGCTGCGCGGCCCACGCGACCTGTGGACGCAGGTGATCGACCTCTCGGTGCACGAGGTCGGCTTGTTCAACAAGTTGGGCACCGAGCAGTACGGCCTGGCCGGGCAGATCAAGACCCGGGCGACCAACTTCGGGCCCCCGCCGGGCGGCATCTGGTCGTGCCGGGACGGACTGCTGGACATCGGCGCCCACTCCGATCACCAGTGGGACATCTTCGTCGATCTGCTCGGTCGTCCCGAGGTCCTTTCGGATCCGATCTACCGCGACCGGACGATGCGCGTCCAGCTGTTCGACCTGTTGACCGACGTCATCGCCGACTTGCTCTCTCAGCGCAGCGCCAGGGAGTTCGTCGTGGCCGGACAGGCGGCCGGCTTGCCGTGTGCCTTGACGCAGACGCCGGCTCAATTCGTCGATGATCCACAGCCGGCGGCACGCGGGTTCTTCATTCCTTCGTCGCGGGTTGGCACGGGGTCGGTATCCATACCCGGCGCCCCGTTCGTCTCGGACCCGCCGTTGATCGGTTACCGGAGATCGGCGCCTCGGCTGGGAGAGGACAACGAGGAGATGTACGTGCATGGCCTGGGCTATTCGGCGCGGGACCTCGAGCGCTGGCGGATCGATGGCCTCGTCTAGCGCCAGCCAGGCCGAGCCTCTCCGGGGCATCCGCGTCCTGTCGCTCGGCGCCTTCGTCGCCGGGAACATCTGTGCCCTGATGTTGGCCGAGCTCGGAGCGGACGTCGTGAAGATCGAGTCTCGGGATCGCCCGGAGGCGCTGCGCGCCTACGACGTCCCCGGGCGGCCGCAGGTCGTCGAGCCGTCGGGGACCCGGACGACGGCCCTGTTCGCCGGGATGACCCGCGGCCTTCGCAGTGCCTGTCTCGATATGGCCGAGGAGGCCGGTCGGCGGACCTTTCGGGAGCTGTCCGCTCGGGCGGACGTCGTGCTGGAGAATCTAGGCCCGGGCACCATGGAGTCGTGGGGGTGCTCCTATGCGGGTCTCCGGGCACACAACCCCGAACTGGTGATGCTGGCGGTGTCGGGCTACGGCCGGTCGGGTCCGTTGGCGGACTTCCGGGCCTACGCGTCGAACATCAACAACTTCCTCGGCCACACGTTGGCGTGGGCTCCCGACGGCATCCACTTCGACTTCGTCGCCGGCATCCACGGGGCGTGTGCCATTGTGGCCGCCTTGACCGAGGTGGCCCGGGGTGCGCCCGGTGTCTACATCGACATGGCGCAGACCGAGGCAGGCGCGGCCATCCTGCCCGCCCTGTACCTCGACTACCTGGCCAACGGTCGGGAGTGGAGTGCCGGTCCCAACGAAGTGCCGGGATCGGTCTTCTCAGGGGTCTTCCGCTGCCGCGGCGCCGACGGCTGGGTGGCGGTCGAGCTCGAGGACGTCAGGGATTGGGAGATCCTGTGCTCGTTCCTCGAGCGACCGGACCTCCAACCCGATGCCGGCGGTGTCGACGCCGTCCACCGGGCGGTCGAGGTCTGGGCCGCCTCGGTCACGCCTCTCCAGGCGGCGCTCGCACTGCAAGAGCTGGGCCTGGCGGCTGGTCCCGTGCAGGACAGCGAGGACCTGTGGCGCGATCCGCAGCACCGCAGCCGGGGTGCCCTCGTCGAGGTCTGCCACCCCGACCTCGGCTGTCTCGAGTATCCGGACGCCCCCTACCCGATTCGCCGGGACCCGGCGCGCCCGCGGATCGGCGGGCCTAGGTTGGGGGAGCACACGGCGGACGTGTTGGGCGAATGGTTGGGCTGCAGCGAGGCGGACGTCGATACGTTGCGATCCAGCGGTGCCGTATGGGTGGCCGAGGGGTCCGCCCCATGCTGAACCCGGCCGCGAAGGAGGAGGAGGAGGAGGAGGAGGAGGAGCGATGCCCGGCCTGACGGAGGGCCGCGTGGCCATCGTCACCGGAGCCGGCCGCGGCATAGGCCGGGGCCATGCCTTGGAACTGGCCCGCCAGGGCGCCAAGGTCGTCGTGAACGACCTGGGAACGGAGGTCGACGGTCGGGGGAGCTCCGAGGGGCCCGCCGGTGCCGTGGTGGACGAGATCCGCGCCGCCGGCGGAGAGGCGGTGGCGAACGGCGACGACGTGTCCGATTGGGACGGCGCCGGACGGCTCGTCCAGACGGCCGTTCGATCCTTCGGTTCCCTCGACGTCGTCGTGAACAACGCGGGCATTTTGCGCGACCGGATGTTGGCGAACATGTCGATGGAGGAGTGGGATGCGGTCATCAGGGTGCATCTCCGGGGCACCTTCGCCACCATGCGCCGCTCGGCCGAGTATTGGCGTGACCGGACCAAGGCCGGCGGGACGAACGACGCCCGGATCATCAACACGACGTCGGCCTCGGGTCTCTTCGGCAACGTGGGGCAGACGAACTACGGAGCGGCCAAAGGCGGTATCGCGGCAATGACGATCATTGCCGCCAGCGAGCTCGGGCGCTACGGCGTGACGGTGAATGCGATCGCCCCGGGTGCCTACACGCGCATGTCGGAACAGGCGAAACCTGGTTCCAGGGCGCCGGTCGAGCCGGGCACCTTCGACGTCTCCAACCCGGAGAACATCGCTCCCCTGGTCGCCTGGCTGGCCAGCGCCGAATCGTCGGACGTCACGGGACGGGTGTTCAACGTGCGCGGCGGTCAGATACGGGTGCTGGAAGGGTGGCACGCCGGGCCGTCGGCGGACGCCGGTCGGCGATGGGAG
>DATNLP010000379.1:0-7066 GCA_035602795.1 Acidimicrobiales bacterium
CGCCGTCTGGGGGGCCGACGTCGTGTTGGCCCCCTTGAACCTGTGCGTGGAGACCCTCGACGGCATTCGCTGTCACTCCTGGTCGCGGCCGGCCCCGTCCACCCCCGAAGGCGAAGTGGTGAGCTGGGCCGACCGCATCGCCTACGTGTGCCACGACTGGGAGGACGCCGTGTTGGCCGGCATCGTGGCGCCGCACCAGCTGCCCCCGTCCGTCCGCTCGCTCTGTGGGGAGCGCCGCAGCGGGCAGCTGGGCGCCTTCATCGCGGGCGTCGTGTCGGCCACCCTGCGCACCGGTCAGGTCGGCATGGAGGACGAGGGGGCCGAGGCCCTGGCGGCGTTCCGCGCCTGCAACTACGAGCGCATCTACTTGCGCCAGGCGTCGCTGCGGCAGGCCGAGGCGGTGGTCAGTGTGCTGCGGGCGCTCGTGGAGCACTTCTCGGACCGGCCCCACCTCGTCGCCGACCAGGGCGCCGCCGCGCTGGGCTCCGACACCGTCGCCGGCAGCCAGGAGGCCGTTCGGACGGCGGTCACCTATGTCGCCGGCATGACCGACCGCTTCGCCTTCCGCCAGGCCGTGGCGCTCCTCGGGTGGGACCCGGCCAAGCTGCCCGCCGGCGTCGACGGCTGAGTCACTTACATGAGGCTCAGCGCGAGAGCCGCTCCATGTGCGCCCGCACCTTGCGCCGCACGCCGATCAGGTAATAGCCACCGAGCAGCCAGCCCACCCCGAGGAAGGTGGCGACGACGATGACAATGGCCCACGCGACCTTGTTGGAGCCGGCGGCGTAGAAGGCCACCACCGGCCGGCCGAGGACGTCGACCAGGGCCCACAGCGGTACCACCAGCCAGATCAGCATCAAAAGTAGGTCGGGGCCGCCGAACACGTCCGCCAGCACGCCGACGACCTCAGGCCTCTGGGTCGGCGAAGGCCGGCGGCCGCTTCTCGGTCAACGCCGCCACGCCCTCGGCGAAGTCGGCCCCACGCATCATCGTCACCATACGCCCACCGGCGTCGTCGACCGCCGACGCCACGTCACCGTGCAGGTCGCGGTAGAGCTGCAGCTTGGTGGCCGCGAGCGACGACGGCGCGATCTCGGTGGCCAGGCGGCCGGCGTAGTCGTAGGTGACCCCCATCAGCTCCTCGGGGGCCACGGTGCGATTGACCAGGCCGAGCTGCTCGGCCTCCTCGGCCAGCACGACCCGGCTCGAGAGGAGGAGGTCGGCGGCCCGGGTGACGCCGACCAGACGCGGCAGGAGCCACGACAGCCCGTACTCGGCCGGCAGGCCCAGGCGGCCGTGGGACGTCGTCAGCTTGGCGCCCCGAGCGGCGAAGCGCAGATCGCAATAGCAGGCCAGGACGAAGCCGACCCCGGCCGCCGGCCCGTTCACCGCGGCGATGATCGGTTTGGGGATGCCGAAGTGATAGGCGAAGTCGGCGTCGAACTCGGGCCGCACGCCGTAGCCGGGCCGGGCCACGTCGTCGCCGAGCCCGGCGTCGTAGGCGCCGCGCTCCACGTGGCCCTCCAGCGCCCGCGCGTCCGCACCGGCGCAGAAGCCACGCCCGGACCCGGTCACCACGATGACCCGGACCGAGGGATCGTCGCTGGCCCGCGCCAGCAACGCCCGGTACTCGGTGTGCATGCGCCCCGTCCACGCGTTCAGCCGCTCGGGCCGGTGCAGCGTCACCGTGGCCACTCGATCGCGCACCTCGTAGCGGGTGACCTTGAGGTCGGCCAGGTCCACGTCAGTCCAACGTGTCGTAGCGCGTGGACCGGAGGCTGTCCGGCTCGATGTGATCGCCGAAGGCCCGCCACAGCTCGTGGCCGGCCGTGGCGGACTCGAAGGTGGCGGCGTCGGCCTCGCTCCCCCACAACGTCACCACCACCCAGGCGCCGCCGCGGCGCGCCGTGGTGCGCCGCAGGAAGCCGGGTTGGTTGGGCACCAGCTCGGTCTGCAGCCGCTTGTCGAGTGCCAAGAACGCGTCGTCCGGCACGCCGGCACGCAGCCTGAACGTGGTGACCTCGACGACGGACACCGGCTACGCCTGCACCAGCATCACCGGATTGCCCTCCGGGTCGGTGATGCCCGCCAGCGTCGGGCCGCCCGGGACGTCGAAGGGCTCCGCCACGATGGTGGCGCCGAGGGTCACCGACTTGTCGAGCGACGCCCGCAGGTTGGCCACCTGCACGTAGAGCGTCACGCCCGAACGCTCGCCTTGGCGGATGTGCCCGGCCGGCCCCGGCTCGGGGCCGCCGATACCGGCCGGGATGTCCATGATGAAGCCCTCACCGACCTTCCAATTGAAGAGGTCGGCGTAGAAGGCGCGCTGGCGCTCGGGATCGACCGCCTCGATCTCCCAGTGCACGACGGGCCTCGCCCAGTCCTGTCCCATGGCTCCTCCTGGCCTCGAGCAGCCAACAGTACCGACGCCCCGCGACGGAGGCCCGACCCGCGGGAGAGTCGGGCTGCAAAAACCTTCGTCCCGGGGGACAGATGGTCACCTCCGGAGTAGTCGTACCAAGTAGAGTGCCGGTGGGAGTCCTAGGTGGGTGACGCCTAGGTGGAGGGTACCGCTGCAGTGTTGGCGACACAGCGGAGGAGGGGACCACACAGTGACACACTGGACTCAAGTCCTGGCCGACGTCTCCGTGGTGGAGTTCGTCGCGCTGGCCGTGCTCACGGCGTTGCAGTGGGGCCGCCACCGGATCCGCGGAGCGGGTTGGGTGGCGCTCTCCTTCGCCATTTTGGGCGGGCTCTCCCTGACGCTCAAGATCGACCCCGGCCTCGCGCTGAACCAGACCGTGGCCAAGTCATTGATCGCCTTGCTGCTGGTGATGCCTTACTGCCTGTTCCGTTTCGCCACGGCGTTCCGCCGGCCCGGCGCCCCGGTGCGCTACCTGGCCGCCCTGGTCACGTTGGCCATCATCGCCTTCACCTTCTCCCTGCAGTACGTGCCGCTGTCGGGCTTGGCGGCACCGCCACACTTCGTGGCCTACCGGATCGCCTTTGCGGTGGCCTTCGGGTTCCTCTTCACCTACGTGGTGGTGCGCCTGGCGGTGGCGGGGACCGGCGAGCCGCCCTTGGCGGCGACCCGGATGCACCTGCTCGCGTTGGCCGTGGCAGGCCTCGAAGTGCAGGTCGCCGTCGCCGCGCTCGGCCTGCAGGGCGCCGGCGTCACCCTGGCCACCCAGGCCATCAGCGTGGTCATGGGCATCCTGTTCCTCGTGGCGCTGGTCCTGCCCTCCTTCGTGCGGGTCTTCCTCAGCCGGCGAGAGGACATGGCCTTCCGACGGGCCATCGGCGAGCTGGTGTCGGCCGGGGACTCGCGCGACGTGGCCGAGCGCCTCCTACCGCACGTCTGCGCCCTGGTGGGGGCGACCAAGGCGGCACTGCTGGCCGGCGACGGCACCGTAGTGGCGCGGTTCCCGGCGTGGACCCGCGGGGACGGTGCCGAGGACTGGAGCGAGGACTCGGGCACCGAGGACGACCGGCACCGCATCACCGTGCGCACGGACCTCGGAGGCACCCACGCGCTGGCCGTCAAGATCAGCCCGTACTTGCCGTACTTCGGCAGCGACGAGCTCCACCGTCTCGACGAACTGGCGGGCATGCTCGGCCTGGCCATCGAACGCTGCGAGATGGCCGAGCAGGTGGCCTTCCAGGCGTCGCACGACGCGCTCACCGGGTTGGCCAACCGCAGCCTGTTCGTGGAGCGCCTCGAGGAGGCCATGGTGCACGTCGGGCGCCGGCGCTCGGCCCTCTCGGTGATGTTCATCGACCTGGACCGTTTCAAGCTGGTCAACGACCGGGCCGACCACACGGCCGGCGACCTCGTCCTGCGCGAGATGGCCGACCGGCTGCGCACCATGACCCGGGGCGTCGACGTGGTGGCCCGCTTCGGCGGCGACGAGTTCGTCGCCTTCGCAGAGGTCGACCACGAGGAGGATGCCATCGACATGGCTGAACGAATCCGCCATGGTTTGAGCGAACCGCTCGAGGTGGGTGATGCACGCCTGGTCGTCAGCGCCAGCATCGGCGTGGTGGTGACCGCCGACGGCGACACGTCTGCCGCGTCCCTGCTCCGTGACGCCGACATCGCGATGTACGAGGCGAAGAGGTCCGGTCGCGACCAGGTGATGCTCTACAAGTCCAACGCGCGCGACGTGGCGAATCTCAAGTGGGGCCTCAGCCCCATCCGGGACACGCAAGCCAGCTCTAGCGCAGGGTGAGTTCCCGGCGGTAGACGCGAGCGGGGCCTAGCGCGGCCAGCTTCTCGGCGATGGCCGTGAAGGACCGGGCGGTCTCGCTCTGTGGATCGACGGCGGTGACCGGGCGGCCCTCGTCACCACCCAGACGCACGGCGTTGACCAACGGCACCTGTCCGAGCAACGGTACGCCGAGGTCGGCTGCCAGCGTCTGCCCACCCCCGGACCCGAACAGCTCGTAGCGGATGCCGTCGTCGCCGGTGAACCAACTCATGTTCTCGATGACGCCGCGCACGGAGAGCTTGAGCCGGCGCGCCGCAAAGGCCGAGCGCTGTGCCACCCGCTGCGCCGCCGCCTGCGGCGTCGTGACCACGACGATCTCGGCCCGCGGCATGACCTCGGCCAGCGTCAGCGCCACGTCACCCGTGCCGGGGGGCATGTCGACGAGGACGAAGTCGGGTTCGCCCCAGTAGGCGTCAGTGAGGAACTGCTGGATCGCCTTGTGCAGCATCGGGCCGCGCCAAATCACGGGCTGGTCGTCGGGAACGAAGTAACCCATGGACAGGCAGCGCACGCCGTGGGCGGAGGTGGGGATGACGATGTCGCCCAGCACGACCGGATCGTGGTCGGTCCCGAGCATCTTGGGGACCGAGAAGCCATAGACGTCCGCGTCGAGCAGCCCCACGGCGTGGCCGGCCTGCGCCAGTGCGATGGCGAGGTTGACGGTGACCGTCGACTTGCCCACGCCACCCTTGCCCGACGAGATGCCGATGACGCGCGTCTTGGCGTCCGGGCCGAGGAAGGCGGGCAGCGGCGCCGCCGGAGCGTGCCCGTGTCCGTGCCCGGCGTGGTCGTCCGCCGGTGCAGCGTCGGCGTCGCCGACGCCGAGCATGCCTGCCCGCAGGCGCTGGCGGAGCGCCAAGCGCTCGTCGTCGCTCATGACCACGAACTCGAGGTCGACCGCCTCGACTCCGGGCACAGCCGACGCCGCCCGGTGGATGTCGTCGGCCAGCTGCTCGAGGCCGGGCCAGGCGGCCACCGGCAGCGCCACTTCTATGGCGGTCCGGCGTCGGCGCGGCCGCACCGTGCGGAGGAGGCCGAGCTCCCCGAGCGTCAGGTTCAGCTCGGGCTCCACGACAGCGTGCAACGCCGCCTCGAGCTGCGATTGGTCTGCTGCCATGCCTTCCCTCGTCTCAGGTGGGCTCCCGTCGGCGGCGCACCGGCCGGTGACGCGCCATACCGCGTCACCCCAGCTGGTGGAGGGAATCCCTCGGTAGACTACCCAGCATGAGCACGGCCCCGATCACGGTCGAGCCTGAACGCCCCGGCGGCGCGGACGACGGGCAGTTCAGCGCCGCGGTGGCGGCCGTGGCGGCAGCCTTCGGGGACCCCACCCGGCGAGACATCTTCCTCCACGTCAGGGCCGCACCCGGCGTCACCGTCAACGAGGTGGCCACCCGCTTCTCGCTCCACCCCAACGTGGCCCGGCACCACCTGCAGCGGCTGGTCGCCGGTGGCTACCTGCGCGTCGAGACGGGGCGCAATCCCTCGGGCGCCGGCCGGCCTTCCAAGCGCTACTTCTGCGTCGAGGAAGAGCTCACTCTCGGCCTCACGCAACGACGCGACGACCTCCTCATGCGTCTGCTCGGCGAGGCCATGCGCCGACTGGGTCCCGAGGAGGCGGAGCAGATGGCGTCGCACGTCGGCGAGGAGTACGGGCGCTCGCTCGCCTCGCGCATGACCTCGAGCGAGGGCCAGCGCACCGTGCGGGCCGCCATGCACGTGGTGGCCGAGACGCTGACCGCACACGGGTTCGCGGCGCACGCCGAAGACCGGGGCGAGACGACCGCCGTGGTGGCGGAGCATTGCCCCTTCGGTGATGGCAGCAGCACCAACCCGGTGCTGTGCGCCGTCGACCGCGGCATGGTCAAGGGCCTGCTGGCGGGGCTGTGCGGGACAGAGTCCCAGCGGGCGCTCCCGGTGATCCTCTCTTCGCGGGCCCGGGGCGACGACACCTGCGCCGCCTCTGCCTGACCGCGCCCTCGTGGCTCGCGCCTACCTCGACCACGCCAGCACGACCCCGCCGCGGCCCGAGGCCGTCGCCGCCCTGACGCGGTGGACCTCCCTGCCGGCAGCCGATCCGGGCCGGCTGCACGAGGAGGGCAGAACGGTGCGCGACGCGCTCGAGGAGGCGCGCCGCCAGCTGGCCGAGCTCGTCGGCGCCGCGCCGCGCCAGATCGTCTTCACGTCGGGCGCCACCGAGGCCATCAACGCCGCCGTCTGGGGCGCCACCCGGGCCCACCCAGGTGCGCCGGTCCTGTGCGCCGCGGTCGAACACTCGGCCGTCCGTGAGGCGTCCGAGCGCGCCGCGCCCACCGAGACGATCCCGGTCGACCGCACGGGAGCGCTCGACGTGGCGGCGCTGGCCGACCGGCTGTCGTCCAATGACCGGTCGCGCCCGGCTCTCGTGCACTGCCAGTGGGGCAACCACGAGGTGGGCACGCTCCAACCGGTGCACGACGTCGTCGGGCTCTGTCACGAGGCTGGCGTGGCCGTGCACGTCGACGCCGCGGCCGCCTGCGGCCATGTCGAGACGGACCTGGGCGCGCTGGACGCGGACCTGGTCAGCCTGAGCGCGCACAAGCTGGGCGGCGTGCCCGGGGCGGGTGCGCTCGTCGTCCGGCGCGGCAGCCGGTTCGAGCCGCTGCTGGTGGGCGGCGAACAGGAGCGCGGGCGCCGCGCCGGGCTCGAGGCGCTGCCCGCTCTGCTGGCCTTCGGCGCCGCCGCGGCCGCCCTGCGCGAGGGCGCCCTCCAGGCGGAGGTGCCGGCGGCGCGGCGCCAGATCGACCTGCTCGTGGCGG
>DATNLP010000381.1:0-17877 GCA_035602795.1 Acidimicrobiales bacterium
CCGACCCGCGTACACCGCGGCGGGGTCAGAAACGAGCGGCCTCATGAGCACTCTCGATGTGGCTGCGTTCCCCTTAGCCCGCGGGCAGCGTCAAGGGCGAGGTCGAAAACGCCTGCTCAAGCCCAAACGTGAAGACCTCACCATCCAACGCAGTTCAGGGCCGGTCTTCAGAGACCGGCCCTCCTGCTGCCCGGAATTTCACGGTGGCCGGTGAGCCGTCCCGATGCAGGAATCCGTGGAGGATCGCCTGGGTGAGCTCGTCGACGATCGCCGCTCTCGACGGCTGCTTGGTTTCGAAGTAGGTCGAACGCAACGCGGCCATGCCGGCGATCATCGCCACCGTCGAGTACGCAGCCAAATCCGGGCGACTCGACTGCACCCCTCGCAGCTGCATGCCTTCGACGGAGATCTGGCCGAGCACGGCGAGGGCCCGTCGGATGTCAGCAATGCCGGCGTCAGCGGTTTCCTCCTCGCTCAGAGCCTCCGATGCCAAGAGTGTCATGACGAGACCCCGGTGCTCGACGAAGACGTCGTAAAGGTGTCCGACGAAATGTCGAGCGAGCTCGTCCTCGTCGGTTTTCTCGGGGACGACCGCTTGCCACGTCCGGCCGAAATCCTCGACGAAGGTGGTGAAGGGCATGACGAGCGCTTCGCGGAACAACGCCGCTTTCGAGCCGAAGTGCCGGAACAGGAGGGGTTCGGTGACGCCGGCGGCCTCGGCGATCTCGCGCGTGGTCGTGCTGCGGTAGTCGTGGCGGGAGAAGAGGTCGCGGGCGGCGTCGAGCAGGAGTTGGCGCGGCTCGCCTCTGGGACGGCGGGTCGCCCGGGGAGGTGCCCCTGCCGGTTGGTGGTTCGTGGTCGATGGTCGCTGAGGCACGGTCGTTCGCCCCACCAGCCAACCGGCCGGTGGGTTAAGATAGTGTACGCTATCTAAAGGGGCGAAACGCTCGATTAGAAGGAATGGGGACATGGGCGCCGTCGTCATGCTGGGCACGCTGTTCGGGCTGATCGTCCTCATCTTCGGTCTGGTGCTGCACTACGACCCCGAAGCACGTGCTCCAAACCGAGAGCACGAGTGATGAGCCATCAGCTGACACCCTTGCTGACGGCGTCCATCGCGTTCGCGTACGTCGGTGGCATCGCCTTCATCGCCATCGGCGTGTACCTCACGTATCGTCGCCGCCGCCTCCACCCACTCCTTCTCGTCTGCATCGCGGCGATCTCCATCTCATGGATCGAGGCGCCCTACGACTGGGCCGTCTACGCGCAGTTCGCACCTGCCATCCCTCGCATGCCGTCGTGGTGGCCCCTGGATATGACCTGGGGTGGCCTGCCGGCATCGGTGCCCGTCGGCTACATCTCCTATTTCGTGACTCCGGCCCTGGTCGCCGCCGCGCTCGGACGACGGCTGAGCTCGCGGTTCGGCTGGCGCAGGCCGATCACCCTCTTGACCGTCGGCCTCACCGTCGGCTTCCTCTGGGCCTTTCTCTTCAACGGGATTCTGGGGGCACGCCTCGGCGTCTTCTACTACGGCCGTGTGATCCCGGGGCTGGCGCTGTGGCAGGGGACCAAGCACCAATATCCGCTCTACGACGCCCTGGCCATGGGCCTGATGATGATGGTCTTCGCCTACATCCTCGGACGAACGGATCCGGAGGGACGCACCGTCATAGAGGCGTGGGCCGCCGCGACGTCCTCGAGCCGTCTTCGATCAACCGTCCTGTCCATTGTCGGTGTCGTCGTACTCGCCAATGTGCTCTACGGCGCGGTCTTCGCACCTCACCTCACTGCGAAGTTGGAGGGTTGGGAGAACGCCGGACCGACGGCCCGGTTGTTCCGGGGCGTTCCCAACCAACCCCTCAACGGTACTTCTCATCTCGGTTCCTGACCGATCGAAAGACGCCTATGAGCTCGACAACGCCAGCTGCACCTCCCCTACGACGTCGACATCGACGATGATCCGTACCTGACCCGGAGCCGGCTCCGGGACGAATCTCCGCTGTACCGAAACGAGCCGCTCGACTTCTACGCGTTGAGCAGGTAGGACGACGTCAAGCCCGCGCTGATCGACTGGGAGACGTACCGCTCCGGACGCGGCACGGTCCTGGAGATCATCAGCTCAGGCGTCGAGATACCGCCGGGGATCCTTCTCTTCGAGGATCCGCCCATTCCACGATGCGCACCGAGCCAAGCCGGTACGCGTCTTCACGCCAAAGAAGATGCTTGATCTCGAACCTCTCGTGCGCAGTCTCTGCGTGAAGGCGCTCGACGCATTGGTCGGGCGGGTGGAGTTCGACGTCATCGGCGAGTTCGGCGTTGAGGTTCCGCTGCGAACCATCGGGTTCCTGTTCGGCATCCCCGAGGCAGATCAGCTCGCCTACCGCCAGCGAACTGACGAGGCGCTCACCACCGACAGCACGCCGATCGCGTTCGATCAGTCTTCGTTCAGCGAAGTCCCGGTGTGCTTGGGTCCTGCGGACCGAGGAGTCCGGTTTCGTGCGCCGGAGGGAAGGCAGCCCCGCCACCAGCGGCGCGTCAGTCTGGACTGACAAGCCCGAGTTTGTCAGTCTATACTGACAGTCATGGATGTTGAGGATCTCAACCTGAATCTCTCGTCGGGTGACCCCGCGATTGGGCTTCGCGCGTCGTTGGCGCTCCATCGCCTGGCTGAGAGGGTCGAAGCAAACCATGTCGCGATGGCCCGGCAGAAGGGCTGGTCGTGGCAGCAGATCGGAGAGGCGTTGGGCGTCACCCGGCAATCCGTGCACACGAAATACAACAAGGAGTCATCGTGACCACCGAACCCGTAACGCCAGAGACGCTTCACGCCTGGGCCATCTATCTGCGGGCCAGTGAGGAGGCTCGTCGCCGAGGTGATCGCCGAACTGGCACGGACCACATTTTGCTCGCCTTGTTTGAAGATCCCTCGATCGAACTCGTGCTGGGCGTGAACCTGCAGCGAGCTCGCCACGCTCTTGAGTCGCTCGATCGCGAAGCCCTGGGCGCCATAGGCCTGAGTTCCAACACCGACGCTCCCGAGCTGCCGATGCGCGCCGTGCCGAAGAAGCCGAGGTTCAGAGACGTCGCGCAAAAGGATCGCCTCCGCATGACGCCCGCGGCAAAGAAAGTGCTTCAGGGAGCGGTCAAGCCCAATCGCCGGAAGACCCAGGTCACCGCCCAGCAGGTGCTAGCCCAGATCCTCACCCTCCAACCACCAGATCCAGCGGCGGTGCTGCTGGGCGCTCTCGGCGTGAACGCGTCAGAGGTTCGGGGCCGTTTGGATCTGCCCAGCGAAGCGGGGCGGGAGACGCACAGTGACGTTGCAGCCCCGTTCGACGGTCAGTCGCGCGGATGACCGGTCGTGGAAGCCGAGTCGCTAACGAAGCGCTTTGGTAGGTCTCAGCGGTAACGGATCTCTCATTTGCGTTGGAGGCTGGGACGATCACCGGCTTCCTCGGACCGAACGGCGCTGGCAAGACGACGACGCTGCGGATGATCCTGGGTCTGGCGACGCCGACGCGTGGACGAGCACTGGTGTTCGATCATCCTTACGCGGCCTTGCCGCGTGCGGCACTGCGGATCGGTGCCGTGCTCGAGGCGACCGACTTCCATACCGGCCGCTCGGGTCGCGATCACCTGCGGACGCTCGGGCAGGCCGTCGAAGTTCCTGACTCACGTGCGGACGAGGTGTTGCGTTTGGTGGAGCTCGGTGACGCCGCCCACCGGCGGGTGAGGGGGTACTCGCTGGGGATGCGTCAGCGACTTGGGCTCGCGATCGACTATGACGCCCATCTCCAACTCTTCCCTCCTGGGAGTTCTCGGGACTCGCACCGACTTATGCGCCCCGCTTCGGAACGGCCCTAGCTCTCCTGGCAATCGATTTCTACGCGGCTCGTGACGTCGTTGGTCACGGTGACCGGTCCTGGTGCCTGACACGCGCCAGCACCCCCCTTGAACTGGGGACTCCGCCCTGCGACGGTGTAGCGCCCGACGGGCAGGTGGGCTGAGAAGCGGCCGTTGGCGGAGAGGTCGATGGTGGCGATGTTCCCGTCCGACCCATGGAACGTGACAGAGCCGCTGAGCGGCAGCGGTCCAGTGCCAGCCGGACCACCGACAGCCAGGAGTATGCCGTCAAGGGTTCCCTCGTCCGGAGGCGACGAACAGCCGGCGAACGCCACCCCCGCACAGAGTGCCACGAGTGCCGTGAGGACGGTCAATGGGGCCCGACGAACGGCACTCTTCGGTATGGCCAATGTGATCACTCGTTCCGGGCGACCTCGGGCCCGGTGGTCCGATCGAGGATGGGGAACGTCGCGGCGATGATCGCCATGGACGCGGCCAGCCCTCCGATCACCGTGGCCCAGTAGGAGAATCCCGGAAGGCTGAAGGCGAGCCCTACCTGGGAGTGCAGGTAGAGGGCGGCCGCCAGCAGCCCGACGACGATGGAGACCGCTGCGACGAGGAACAGGGGCAGGGCACTCTCCAGCGCCACCACCCGGTGCAGGAGTCTTCGCGGGACCCCTGCAAGTCTGAGCAGGCTGAATGGCCGCCTGCGCTCAGTGAGACCGGCCGCGATGTTCACGGCCAGGCTGCACGCAGCGATGATCAGGCTGGCCACGATGATCACGTCGGTCATGGACTGGATCATGGTCAGCAGGCGCGCCGTCGAGGGATCGAGTGCCTCCACGGTCACCGGTGTGCCTTGGAGCGGGAATGCGCGCTCGAGCTCCGTTCGAACCCGTTCGATCGCGCCCGAAGACCCGTTCGTCGCGACGACGACCGCGCTCACGGGAAGGGATGCGAGCTGCGCCGCCGACAGGTTCCACGAGGGCCAGGTCGTGGTCGACGCGTTGGCGGTGTGCCCCAGGACCTTCGAGAGAAAGTATCCGACGGACGCCACGGTGGCCCGCGGTGCGCATCGGCCGATGGCCGGCGTCTTGGCGAGTTCGTCACACGCGACGACCCCGAACGATCGCCCCGCTTGCGTCTGGTTGGGAGCCTCATGGACCGACGCCACCCCTTGCACCCCCGGCGTCGTCCGGAGCTCGTTAAGCACCGAGGGAGGGACGGAAGCCACCACGGACGCCGTGGGGCAATCGGTGGTCGAATAGGTGCAGAACGGGTCCGCCAGGGTGCTCACACTGGCGTTGGGGCTGCCTCCTCCGGTTACTTGCGTCACCGAGCTGAGGGCACCGATCGCCGCGCTGGCGACGAACAGGGCAATGACCAGGCCGCTGACAAAGCGGAAGGCAGCCTTGGGGTTGTCGAGGAGGTGACGACCGGCGATGAGCGTTGCGGGGCGACTCGCTCGTTTGACCATGATCCGCGACCCTGCCGTCGTGAACCACGGCCCGGCCAGAACCAAACCCACGATCAACAGCGCGAATCCAACGAGGAGCTCGAGGAGCTGGCTCCCGATGGCGCCGGGCTTTCCTTCCGCGTCGAAGTAGGCGAGGAAGGCGATACCTGCGAACAGCGGAGCGATCCTGGCGATCCCCGGTGGGGGCTTCCTTACCCGTCGCGTCACTCCTAGAGGCGAAATCTGTACCCGGCGCAGCGCGAGACGTGCGGAGGCGACGGCGGCGATCGGGACCCCGACCACGGCGACGAGGATGTCGACGGCGTGAACGGGGAGGTCACCCTGCGCCAACGTGGCCCCGGTGAACGGCACGTGGTACAGCAGTGGTCGGACTGCAAGAAAGAGTCCGAAACCGAGGACAACTCCGGCCAGGGCGGCGATGACGGCTTCGACGGCTGAAATCGTGGAGATCTGGCGAGGAGTGGCGCCGATCAGCCGCATAGAGGCGAAGCGCTCTTCGCGTCGGACGGCCGACAGTCGACTCGCCGTCGCAATCAGGATCAGAACCGGCAGCACGAGCGCCACGGCCGCGCCGACGAGGATGAATTCCAGAACGGGCCCGCTCCCAACCACGCTCTGGCAGCCATAGCAATTCGCCAGGTCGCGGTGGATCGCCCCTATCTCGATGGCCGCCGGCTGCTCCGAGAGCTGGCCGACGCTGTGACCGACGACGATGATCAACGAGTTCGGCGAGGGCAGTCCCGCGCTGCCGATGGTGCCCACCAGCCGACCGGGGTAGCGATCACGCAGCTCGTCGGCGGGCTGGGCGCGAAGCAGGCGCTCCAGCTCGGGCGAGGCGAAGTACTGGCCCGGACCGGGCAGGCGGGACATTCCTGGAGGGATGGGCGCGCTCGGCCCGGCCGCCGCGACGTCGATCTGGTCGATGAGCTGACTCCCGAACGAGTCGGTGCTCGGTTCCCACCACAGCGCACTGGCGGGCGAGGTCGGCGGCGTCGGCTGCACCGCCGAGTTCAGCCAGGCACCCCGATCGCTCTGGGCGTGGAGACCGTTGATCCCGGCCAAGGCGGCCAGCAACAAGGCGACGCCGAGGGCGACCGCAGCGGCGGTGACGAGGACCCGCAGGAGGGCCTCACGACCACTCCCCAGGGTCAGCCGGAGGCCCAGCCGGATCATGCGCCGACCGCCACCGGGCGGGCGACCCGGCCATCGCGCACGACCACCTCGCGGTCGGAGTAGGCGGCGACGCGGGGTTCGTGGGTGACGAGGAGGACCGTGATCCCCTCCTCGCGAGCCACGCTGGTCATCAAGTTCATGACGAGCTCACCGGTCAGCGAGTCGAGTGAGCCGGTCGGTTCGTCGGCGAACAGCACGTCGGGCTGCGCGACCATGCCCCGGGCGAGGGCGACCCGCTGGGCCTGGCCCCCTGACATCTCGCCCGCCCGATGGCTTTCCAGCCCGTCGAGCTCGAGCCGGGCGAACCAGCTGCGCGCTCGGGCCAGGGCCTGTTGGCGGCGCATCCCACCCAAAAGGAGTGGGAGGGCGACGTTTTCCTCGGCTGTGAGCTCCGGAACGAGCTGGCCGAACTGGAAGACGAAGCCGAAACGATCTCGGCGGAGCCGGCTTCGCTGCTCCTCGCGCAGCGCGTCGATGCGCTGCCCGTCGAAGATCACTCGGCCCGCCGCAGGGACCAGGATGCCGGCGAGGCAGAAGAGCAGCGTCGACTTGCCCGATCCGCTCGGGCCCATGACGGCCACGATCTCGCCTCGCTGCACGGACAGGCTGGCGTCGCGCAGCGCCGGGGTCTCGCCGAAGGAGAGCACGAGGTCCTGCGCCTCGATGATGGTGCCCCCGGGCGGGATGAGGGCAGAACCGTTGGGCGTGTTCATGAGGCAACCTCCGTGGCGAGTGCGGTGAGCCGAGCGGTCGTGAGGTCGATCCAGCGGAGGTCGGCCTCGAGGTGGAACAGACCGTGGTCGGCGAGGAGCGAATCGATCAGGTTTCCCTTTTGCTTGAGGTCTGTGAGCTCGCGCATCCGGTGCAGGTGTGCAGCGCGCTGGGCGTCCAGGTACTCCTCGGCCCGGCGACCGAGCATCAGCGACAGGACGACCTTCACGAACAGATCGGTCTGCAGGTGGGGCTCGGCGGGGATGGGCTCCGAGAGCCACGCCTCGACCTCGGTCCGGCCGATCTCGGTGATGTTGTACCGCTTGCGATCGGGTCCGGCTCCTGGCTCGGCGTCGCCGACGATCGCCTTCCCGTCTCTCGCCAGGCGGGAGAGCGTGGCGTACACCTGGCCGTAGGGCAGTGGCCGGCCGCGCCCGAAGTAGGTGTCGTAATCGCGCTTTAGGTCGTAGCCGTGGCTCGGCTCGCGATCGAGGAGGCCAAGCAGGGCCATGGGGACACTCATACACCCAGAGAATACTCTGGGTGTATATACCCAGTCAATAGCTCGCTCGACGCCCTGTTTGGGACGCTCCCCCCACGAGTCCGAGGCAGTCCGTCGTGCCCCGAAGGCTGCACTGTCGTTCGGATCCGGCTCGACGACCTCGCCGGAGTCCGTCCTACTGCGACCTCGCAGTGCGGTACGCCCGATCACCGCCAGGTACGGGTGTGAGAGGGAGCGGTGCGGTGTCCGCTCCGCTCGCATCGCCTGAGTGGTCAGCACGGAGGGTGCGCCGGCTTTGGACGAAATTGGCCTCCGGACCGTCCCCTTCGAGTTTCGAGCGACCCCATTCGCCGTAGCTGAGGAGCGTCCGACCTGCGGACCTTCGGGGTGCGGCTATGCCGGGCCCCGGACGGTGTCGAAAATCGGCCAACCGATCTCGGTCCTCCATGCTTGCTCGTCGTCGGTGTCGTGGCGGCCGACCGGGTAGTACTCGCGGACGGGGCCCTCGATAGCGAGCGTGTGCTCGGTTACGTAGGTCGCAAGCGCGCCGTACGAGCGATCCACGTCGGCGTGCGACCCAATGTGCGTGATGACCGCCAGCTCGATAGGCGGAACCGTGAACGGCTCAACCCTGCCGACCGGTCGGACCTCGCCCTCCGCCGGGACGAACACGGTCGCCTCTCCTCGCTCCTCGGAGAACAGCTCGTTGGCGTAGATCCCTCCGGGAGGCCCACCCGAGGTGATGCCCTGCACGAAGAGGGTGGCACGAATCTCGCCGACTGCCCCTTGAAACCAGGCGCCCAGGTCACCGACCTCTACGGTGGCGGTGATCGCAGCCACCGGAGTCGCTGGCACCCGGCGGTGCTCGATCGCATCCGGCCGCGAGGGGTGTTCGAGGAGGTCGCGCAACGAGGCCACGGCACGCTGCGTGTCGGCCAGGCCCTGCTCCAGTCGGGTCAGGTGAACGGCGATGAGCTGGCTGCGGGTCGTCTGATCGGGAGCCTGCAGCACAGAGCCGATGTCGTCGAGCGGCATGTCGAGATCCCGGAACCGACGGATCACCTGGGCCGTCGGGATCTGGTCGCTGGTGTACCGCCGGTAGCCGGTGCCCGGATCGACGTCAGACGGCTCGAGAAGACCCACCCGGTGGTAGTGGCGCAGGGTCTTCACGCTGAGGAAGGTGGCACGGGAGAAGTCGCCGATCGTCAACGAGCCGGACATGCGGACATTCTCGACCCTCCCCTAGTGGGAGAGTCAAACCGCGATGGCCCCTTGACTCTCCCGCCACTGCATCACCGAGGGTGGACTCACCGGCCGCGAGGGCCGACCAGAGCAAAGGGAGAAGCCAGTCATGCCCATCCTCACCGACAGTGGTGTCGTCGCCGAACACGTCGCTGCCGTCAATGCCCACGACCTCGACCGGATCGTCGCCACCTTCGCCCCGGACGCCTACGTCAACGACAACCGCCGCGAGATCTGGGGCACCGAGGCCATCAGCGCCTTCATGGCCAACGAGTTCGTCGGGGACGACGTCACTATGGAGGTGCGCGAGGTACTCGACCACTACGGCGACGTCATCGTGCGTGCCCGCTATGACGGCACCTACGACAAGACCAACCTCCCCGACGAGTTCATCATGACCAGCTACTTCGGAATCTGTGACGATAAGATCACCAGCCTCACGATCATCTTCAACCAGCCAAGTCCGTACTGACCCCCTGCACGACCCGTTCTGTGGGGCGGGGTCGGGCGCCCAACCAGAAGGTCGACGCAGGGCCAGAGGAGTGCCGCGTTTATGGGGACTCCGACAGCGAAATGCCGATATTTGAGCGGTGCAGCGCCTGGGCGGCTGCGCATGACATAGCCGCGATGCCGTGAGGTTCACGCCTGGCTGCCGTTTGGTCCTCGCTCGGCCAGTTCGCGGAACCCTTCGGGTACTCGTTCCGCGGCGGAAAGGGCGACCGTGGCGTAGCCGACGGCAGCGCGGCCGAACTTGTCCCGGATTGCGTCGACGGAGCGGTCCACTCCCCATCGGGAGGCTTCGACCGCGGATCTAGGTCGGGGACCCGCATTGCGCCGCCAATTGGGGGAATCGAGAGGTAGCTCGAGTTGCAAGGAATGGTCTGCGCGCAAGTTCGAGACCGAAACGGCGATGAGTGTGATTTCGCGATCTCGTTCGTTGTCGAGGATGGCTGAGTGAGTGAGTCTTTCAGCCACCTCAATCAGCGTCAGCGTGGTCGAGATCGCATCAGACAGGGTGACAGATCGAGTTACAGAGCGCAGGCGAGAGAAACGAACCCGTACAGTCACTGTCCGACCGGCCAGGGTTGCCTTTCGCAACCGGCCGGCAACTCTGTCAGCCAGGTAGCCGAGCGTCTCTCGGATGAGCTCTGGAGTTGCCTCCCGCCTTCCGAGGGCGGCCTGGGCACCCATGGACTTCGACCGGGCCGGTGTCGCCACTACCCGTTCGTCGACGTTGGCCGAGAGGGCGGCCAGTTTTGCCCCGGGTGCTTGGCCGAGAAGGTTGCCCAAGATCGGGCTGCCGGCCTTGGCCAGTTGCCCGATGGTGGAGATCCCGGCCTCATGGAGGCGGCGTTGTGTCGTTGGTCCGACGCCCCATATCAACCCGATGGGAAGGGGGTCGAGGAAGTCGCGCTCATCGCCCGGAGTCACGACGACGAGGCCGTCAGGCTTGGCCACTTGGGACGCCACCTTGGCGAGGTGCTTCGTGCTGGCCACGCCAACCGACAAAGGGAGACCGATCTCGTCGCGCACGCGTCGGCGGATGGCAGCGGCTATATCGGTCGGTGTGCCGAAGAGGTGAACGGCGCCGGCAACATCGAGGAATGCCTCATCTATTGACACCCGCTCGACTCGAGGGGTGAAGTCATGAAAGACAGACACGACGTCGTCGCCAAACTGTTGGTAGCGGTCGAAGTGGCCGCCGACGAAAACGAGATCACCGCAAAGCTGGCGGGCCTGCCACGCTGGCATGCCGCCGCGAACGCCGAAGCTCCTGGCCTCATACGACGCCGCCAGGACCACACTGCCGCCTACGACGATGGGCCGGTTCCGCAGTGAAGGATCCAACAGTTGCTCAACCGACGCGTAGAAGGCATCGAGGTCGGCGTGCAGGATTGTCGCCCGCCTGACTGGCGGAGGTTCCACAGATGGCAAATTAGTCGAACATGTGTTCGCTTGCCAGGGGGAGCGCCATCCAGCCCCGGGGGATTTGCCGAGTCCCCAGCGGTATGTCGCTTAAAGGGTCATCTTTCGTCGTGTGAGAGGGATGGTGGCTGCGGCTCGGGCTTTGGAAATGACCGGCGGCAATGGTTGAGTCGGAGCGGCTTGCTGCAGGCGATAGCGGGTGCAGATGGACCTAGCGTTCGCCGGCGTGCATCAACTCCACTGGCCACTGCTGGACCGGGTAGAGGACCCGCCGGGTCCTTTGAACTCGCCGGTCGGGTTCGAGCTCGACCAGATGGTGGCGCTGAGCTCGAGCAGTGAACTAGTCGGATGACCGCAACAGCAAAGCCGCCACGAAGCCGAGGGGAACCCTCCACCGCATAGACGGAGCATCCAATGACCACATTAATGACGATGGAGCACGCGGACGAGGACGGGACTTCCGTTGATGTTGCCAACTACAGCCGGCGATGGTGGATCCTCGCCGTGCTCGGTATCGCCCAGTTGATGGTCATTCTCGACAGCACCATCGTCAATATCGCCCTCCCCACCGCTCAACACGATCTGCACTTTTCTAACGCCGACCGCCAGTGGATTGTCACCGCGTACTCACTCGCCTTCGGCAGCTTGCTGCTTCTCGGCGGCCGTATCGGGGACATGGTGGGACGCAAGCGGGCGCTCATTATCGGACTCGTCGGCTTTGCTGCGGCCTCAGCCATCGGTGGGTCCTCGGTCGACTTTGCCATGCTCGTCATCGCCCGGACCGTCCAGGGCGCCTTCGGGGCGTTGCTCGCCCCTTCGGTGCTGGCCCTCTTGACCACCACCTTCACGGATCCGGGAGAGCGTGGGCGGGCCTTCGGGATCTACGGCGCCATCGCCGGCGCAGGCGGCGCGCTGGGCCTTCTTCTCGGCGGCATCCTCACCTCCTACGCCTCGTGGCGATGGACGCTCTTTGTCAACCTCGTGTTTGCCGCCACTGCCATCGCCGGCGCTCTGCTCTGGCTAAAGAACGACGAGGGTGCTGACCACGATCCCCTCGACCTGCCCGGCCTCTTACTGGTGGCCGGCGGCCTGTTCTGCCTCGTCTTCGGTTTCTCCCACGCCGAGACCACGGCGTGGCGCAATCCCTTTACAGTTGGATTCCTCGTAGCAGGGGTGGTGCTGCTTGCCGTGTTCACCTATTTCGAGACCAGGGCGAAGTACCCCCTGCTCCCACCTCGGGTCGTACGCAACCGAACCCGGGGCGGATCCATGTTGGCCATGCTGTTCGCCAGTGTCGGGATCTTCGGTGTGTTCTTGTTCTTGACCTACTACCTACAAGGCACGTTGAGGTTCAGCCCGGTGAAGACCGGCATCGCGTTCCTCCCTCTGGTGGCCGCTTTGGCCGCGACAGCCCAGGTGTCCAATCGCATCCTGTTGCCGCGATTCGGACCCAAACCGATCGTGCCGATCGGGTTGCTCGTGTCTGCTGCGGCGCTGTTCGGACTCCACCTGGTCGGATTGCATTCGTCATACGTCAGCCACGTGCTCCCGTATCTCCTGCTGTTGGGGATTGGGTTCGGGCTGAGCACCGCACCCGCCTTCAGCACCGGCACCCTCGGGCTGGCGCCCCAAGACGCCGGCGTGGGATCGGCCACCCTCAACACGGCCCAACAAGTGGGGGGATCCATCGGCACGTCGCTGCTCAACACGCTGGCCGCAGGTGCTGCCACGTCCTACCTGGTCGGTCGGGCTCTGACCCCCGCCAATGTCCAGGCGGCCCTGCTCCACAGTTACACGACGGCGTTCTTGTGGTCCTCCTTGATATTCGTGGCGGGAGCCATCGTTGCCGCCTTGGTGCTCCAGCGCGGCGGCCTGACGGCGCTGGCGTCCGAAACCCAGACCGCCACGGTCGACCCTGGACTCGAGGAACCATCGCCTCGAATCCAAACCTGCCGCGTGCGGGTGGCTTGTCGGTAAGTTCTTCGGCTCGGCCACTGGGGCCGCCACCGGCCCTTCCAGCTTGCAGCGAGCCGCTGCGGGCCGCTCGGGCCGGCGACGCTCCGCTCTGTCGTTGTCAGTATTGTGACGCCGAGGAGGTTTCGGTCATGACGACCGCGGTCATCGGCACCGGAGGGATCGGATCGGTCATCGCGCGTTTGCTCGCCTCAGGTGGGGAGACCCTGCGGCTTTCGAGCGCCAACGAGGAGTCGGCACGAAGGCTGGCGGCAGAGATCGGTGGGGCTGCGATCGTCGCCGTCGACAACCGTGACGCGTTGCGGGGCGCCGATGTCGTCGTGTTCGCCCTGCGATTTACCGCGTTGAAGGGCGTCATCGATGAGATCACCGACCTGCTCACCGACAAGCTCGTGGTCGTTCCGAGCAACCCGGTCAGCCTCGATGCACAAGGTAACGTCGTGCATCTCCTGCCGAAGGGCGAATCCTCAGGCGAAGTTGTAGCCGGATGGTTGCCGACGGGGGCACGCTTGGCCATGGCGTTCGGATCCATGTCCGCCGATCTCTTCGAGTCCTCGAGCCACCGGTCACCGGAGGCGGCGGTCCTCTTCTACGCAACCGACGACGACCGTGCCGGCGAGGGAGTCGAGCAGTTGATCCGAACGGCCGGCTTCGAACCGATGAAGGCCGGCGGGATCGACCAGTCGGGTCGACTCGAGGTGGACGGCGACCTTCATGATCTCGTAGTCGGCCTCGCAAAGGCGCGGTCATTGATCGGTGGTGCCTGACCGCATTGTCGCCTTGGCCAGGCACAGACCACGACACCAAGGAGGTGGCCACCCGCAGCTCTCCATCGCCCAATTGACACCCCCATTCGATGGCACCCTGGAGCATCGCCTCTTGACAACCGAGCTGGACAAGCATTGGGTAGCTCATGGGGTGCGCAACTGTACGCACCGACATCGAGGAAGGTGCAGCATGACCTCAGGCATCATGGGCGACCCGGAGCGCGACGAGCAGTCGACCGATCTGATGGGCGGGGCCGAGCGCGACGAGCAGGCCACTGACGTGCTCGACGGGACCGATCCAGACCACCAGGGCGAGGGGATCATGGGTGGTCCCGAGCGCGACGAGCAGGCGACCGACCTGATGGGGGGCTCCGAACGAAATGAACAGGCCACCGACACCATGGGCGGCAGCCAATAGCGGAGCTGGGGCTTTCGCCGTTGCTGGACGGGTTACGGCCAGCGAGTCCTCCCGCCGGCGTCCCCCGGGGGAGGGTCTCCTAACCGGCGGTCCGGCGTTAGGACTGAGGTCGATTCGAATCCGACCGTTCGGGCGGTCAGTGGCGGATGCCCATGCTCCATGTCCATGGTCGATCTACTCGGGCGTGTCGGCTGGAAGCGCTATCGGGTAAGGCTCGCTGAAGTCGGCGGAGCGGCTCACCTCGCGCCATCTGCGGTCCTCGGCGAGAAGCTGCTCGTCGAGACGGATCGAGCCTTCGACGGCATTCACTCCGAGGGGCAGGTGGTCGGGGATGTCGCGACGTTTGGCGACCTCAACGAGGATCGCAGCGGCGCGTGCTGGGTCGCCCGCGGGTCCATTGGAGCTTTGCCGGACCCGGCTGTTCATGGCGCCGACGGTGGGGGAGTAGGCCTCGGGAATGGCGCGGACGGTCATCGAGGAGCCAGCCCAGTCGGTCCGAAATCCGCTCGGCTCGACGACGAGCACTTTCACGCCAAACGGCGCCGTCTCGGCTCGCAGCACCCTGCTGAAGCCGTCGATCGCGAACTTGGCGGCCTGGTACGAGGCGATGCCGGGTGAGCCGCCGACGCGTCCGCCCACGGACGAGATCTGCATGACGAGGCCGCCTCCCTGTTCTCGAAGGACGGGGATCGCCGCCTTGGAGACGTGGTAGACGCCCCAGAAATTGGTCTCGAACTGGGCGCGGAAGTCCTCGTCGTCGGTGGTCTCGATGGGTGAGACGTTGGCGTAGCCGCCGTTGTTGACGATGACGTCCAGGCGGCCGAAGTGGCGCTGGGCATCGGCGATCGCTGAACGGGCGATTTGGGCGTCGGTGACATCTAGGGCGATCGTGTGGATGCGTTCGCCGTACTCGGCGAGGAGGTCGTCGAGCTGCGCTGGCTGGCGGGCGGTGGCGACGACGAGGTCACCGGCCTCGAGCGCGGCCCGGGCGAGGGCGCGGCCGAGTCCACGTGAGGAGCCGGTAATGAACCAGGTGTGTTCCATGGCCTCTAGTACAACACCGGTCTGCCTCGCGTTCCGGTGCGTGACCCCTGCAGCGGCCATGAAAGCCTCTTCCGCGCCAACCTGTTCCGGACCAAGGCGAGATCGTCCGCCGCAGCTGGGCAGGCCGAGCGGCTCGGGGTCGACCGACAGCCACACACATTGGGTGAGAGCGACGTGCCGAGCCAGCCCCGTGTGATGGTGGCAAAAGTTCTGATCTGTTGGTGGCGTGAGCGAGGCAGGCATGCATCCCGAGGTGATTGTCGCCGCATGGGTCGTTGAGGGAGCACGAAGAACCCCGTCGACGACCATTCACGCTGCGAAATCGGGCACCGATTCCATCGGGGACTCCGAGCTGTCGAGGCACCGCACATGGGAGGACGGCCAGAGAGGGGCTGGACGGTCTCACTCGGCATGGGGCGCTGACCAGCGATTTCGCGTCCGGCGGGAGCGGCGAATGAGGATTACCGGGATGCCGGTATAAGTAATCACGTAATCTCGTAATGAGGATTTGTGATGACCGATACCCTTATCCACTCAACCGAAGCGGAGCTCGCTGCCCTCGATGCATACTCCCAGGTCGTCGTCGCGGTCGCCGAACAATTGACCCCCCGGGTCGCCGCGTTACAGGTCTCCCGCCGCCGCCGTGACGGGAGCATCGCGGCCGGCGCGGGTTCGGCGGTGGTGTTCACGAACGACGGCTTCTTGCTGACCAATGCGCACGTGGTTGGGAAGGCCGAGGCCGGTCAGGCTGCGTTCGCCGACGGCACCACCGTCCCTTTCCGGGTCGTCGGGACCGATCCCCTGTCGGACTTGGCCGTGGTCCGCGCCGATGGCATTACCCCGGCGCCGGCGCAGTTAGGCGAGGCCTCGCAGCTCAGAGTGGGACAACTGGTCGTGGCGGTCGGCAACCCTCTCGGACTGGCCGGCACAATCACCGCTGGAGTCGTCAGTGCCTTGGGCCGCTCACTGCCGACCCGAGCAGGCGAAAACACACGCATCGTGGATGACGTCATTCAGACCGACGCGGCACTGAACCCCGGGAACTCAGGCGGGGCACTGGTCGTCGCCTCGGGTCAGGTCGTGGGCATCAACACCGCGGTTGCCGGGGTTGGGGTCGGCCTGGCCATCCCCATCAACGGAATCACCCGACAGATCGTCGCCACCCTCATGGCCGAGGGCCGCGTGCGCCGCGCTTACCTGGGCTTGGCGGGCACCCCCGCCCCACTCCCTCCGCCGGTGGCCGCTCGGCTCAATCAGAAGACCGGAATGCGCATCGAGCAGGTCGTAGCGGAAGGACCGGCCGCAAAGGCCGGACTCCGCCCCCGCGACCTCTTGCTCAGCGCCAATGGCGAGGCGGTAACCAGTGCCCAGTCACTGCAACGACTGATGCTGGGTGACGCTATCGGCGAGCCGTTGGCGTTGACCGTGCTCCGATCCGAAGCCCTGGTGGATGTGGTCGTCACGCCCGAAGAACTGCGTGGCGACGCCTGATCCAAAACGGAGTTGCCAGTGCTGATTTGAGGGGTTGCCACTCGGTAACGACTACGTTACGGTAACAAACGTGTTACTGAGCGCCTCCACTCTGAGGTACAGCAGTGCCAGGTGAGTCCGCTGTTTTCGACGCGCTCGCCGACGGGTACCGGCGCCAGATCCTCGCCATTCTTCGGCAGGGTGACCGGGCAGTACACGAGATCGCTGAGCAACTTCCGATCAGCCGGCCGGCCGTGTCGCGGCATCTCCGCCTCCTGAAGGAGGCGGGTTTCGTGGAGGAGCAACCGGTGGGGACCCGCCACCTCTACCGCCTCAGGGACGAAGGGGTCGAAGCGGTCCGCCGCTACCTCGAGACAGTTTGGGGCGAGGCCGCGACCAGGTTCCGCATGGTCGCTGAGAACGCCGACGGAGAGGTCCGGTGAGCGAGCCCCTCGAGTTCACCTTCGAGGTCGCCTGCCGGCCTGCGATCGCCTTCTCGACGTGGACGACGCGCGGATCCATGTGGTGGCCGGCCGATCACTCGGTGAGCGGTGAACGGGGGCTCGAGGTCGTCTTCGAAGAAGGCGTCGGAGGGCGGATCTTCGAGCGGACGCCGTCGGGCGCCGAGCACGAATGGGGCGGATTACCGCGTGGGAGCCGCCGTCCCGGCTCGCCTACACCTGGCATCTGCGTTTCGCGCCTGAGGACGCCACGGACGTGGAGATCCGCTTCGTCGACGCCGGTGGAGAACACACCCGTGTCGAGATCGTGCACGGAGGGTGGGAGCGCCTGGGTGAGCGCGCCGCACAACGCCGGGAGGGGAACCGGCTCGGCTGGACGTCGGTCTTCCCGTACTTCGTAGAAGCAATTGAGAGAGGAGACGGCTAATGGCTGCCGGCACCAAAGACGACCCTTGGGCCTTGAAGACGCCCCCGGGGACGTCCGAGTACACGATGTATCGAGACGACAAGGCCGATCCGGCGCTCATCGTCTGCCAGGTCGGCTCGACCAAGCTCACGTATCAGGCGCGGGCGATCGAGGACCTCTCGGCGTGGCTGCGTGAGCAGGGCGACTGGGTGTCGCTCGGTTCGGCCGACGAGGGCAAGGACCCAGCTCCGGGGACGGTCGAGGAGTTCGGGCGTTCGCCCGCGAACCCAGTTGGCGGCTGGTACGGGACGCGTAAGGGTTACCGCGGCCGCTTCGGCATGTACCTGCCACCGCTTCTCGAGGAGCTGGGTCTGGCCGAGGTGACCCACGACGCTCGGAACAATCAGATGCGGGCAAAGGGGGATCGATGAGCACGGTCAAGGTCGTTCGTTACCGAACGAAG
>DATNLP010000394.1:0-2416 GCA_035602795.1 Acidimicrobiales bacterium
GCCCGCCAGAAGCTGACCCAAGACGCGTTAGGACGTCGACTCACCATGGTGGCAGCCCTGGTCGGGCTGAATCGACGGTCCCGGGTGACCGATGTCGAAGAGGCCATCATCGCCAGCGCCCTCGGTGTGCTCGACGACCGCCATCGACCGGGAGAGGCGACCTTGATAGAGCTGATCGCTGTCCTTGAAGAGGGTCCTGAGTCGCTGCGCCGGGTGACCCTGGCCCGTAACAATCACGAGCGGTATCGAGAGGCGACCGATGGCCTCCAGGCATCGCTCGTAGCCCTTGTCGACGGTGCCCTTGGCTCTACATTCGCGACGCGCACCTCGGTACCGGTGACGCTTGCTGCCCCACTCTGCATCGACATCTCCGGTATCGCCGAGACCGACGAGAAACTTCAAGCCGCAGTACTCCTCGCATGTTGGGGCGAGGGGTTCGGCGCGATAGCGGCAGCCCAGGCCCTGGCCGATGCCGGCATCGAACCACAGCGGAACTTCTTCATTGTGCTTGACGAGCTTTGGCGGGTCCTGCGGGCCGGCGAAGGCCTCGTCGACCGAGTGGACGCTCTCACCCGGCTCAACCGGCAAAAGGGTGTGGGGATGGCGCTCATCACCCACACGATGGCCGATCTGTTCGCCCTGCCCAGCGAGGCCGACCGAATGAAGGCACAGGGATTCGCCGAGCGGGCCGGCTTCATCGCTACGGCAGGCCTGGCCGCCGATCAACTCCCGGCCCTGGAACGGGTGGTCGCGCTGTCTCAGCCTGAGCGAGACCTCATCACCTCGTGGTCATCTCCACCCAGCTGGGACGTGGTCGCAGAACAAGAAGCACCTCCACCAGGGCGGGGCAAGTTCCTCATCAAGGTCGGTGGCCGACCGGGCATCCCGGTCGAGGTGGTCCTGATCGAAGCGGAACGTGCTGTGAACGACACCAACAAGCAGTGGAGACAGCGATGAGGCAGGAGCGATGAGACGACCGCGCAATCGCATGTCCCAGAACACCATGACTGAAGAGCTCTACGCGGTCATCGCCATCGGTGGTGCGGCGCTTTTGCTGGCGGTGGTCTGGTGCGCGGCCCACCTGGGTGCTGGGATCGATCACCTAACCCCTCCTCCGGCCAACCCGGTCGCTCTCGTCGTCGACCTGGCGAGGAGGAAGACCCCGTGGCCAGTGGCTGGTACCTACGTCCTGATCGCAGAGATCGCCACTTCTGCCATTCTCGCCTCGGTGGTCGCCCTCGTGGTGGGTCACTACCGCAACCGGCACGAGGTGATCGATCTCTTGGCAAGGCGGCTGCCCCGGAACCCACGCGCGCTGCGTCGCTACACCGACCAGCGCTATGCGCCGGTGGCCTCCGAGGTCGGACCGGGCCTCGCTCTCGGATGGGACGTGGTCAGCGGTCAAGTCATCCGCCAGTCTTGGGAGGACGTCACCGCCGTCATCGCCGGAGCGCGGACCGGAAAGACCACCTCCCAGGTGGCCCCCGCCATCCTGGCTGCCCCGGGTGCCGTCTACACGTGTTCGAACAAGCGCGATGTCGTCGACCTCACGGCAGCTCCCCGCGGGAAGAACGCAGACGTGTGGATCTTCGATCCTCAGGGCATCGCCGACGGGCATCCGACCTGGTGGTGGAACCCACTCGACATGGCAGGTGACCTCGCTGGTGCACGGACACTGGCGGGACTGTTCGCAGCGGCCAGCCGCCCACCCGGAGCGCAACGCGATGCCTACTTCGACCCCGAGGGAGAGGAGCTGCTGGCCATCCTGTTGTTGGCGGCGCGTCTCAGCACCCAACCGTTGACCGCCGTCTATCGGTGGCTGGCAACGGGACGAAACGAGGGGACCGTCGAGGCACTGATCGAACAGGGCCACGAGCTTGCGGCTGAAGCTCTCGCCGACGTCATGAAGCAGCCGGAGAAGCAGCGTGCGGGGGTCTTCGGCACCGCCCGGAAAAACGTCTCGTTCCTCGCTGACCCGAACCTCGGGACGTGGATCACCGACGGTCACGACAATCGCCGCCGGTTCGACGCAGACGCCTTTGCTGCCTCGACGGACACGCTGTACTCGCTGTCCAAGGAAGGACCGGGCTCTGCCGGTCCACTGACGGCGGCCCTGACCGCGGCGGTGGTGCTCGCTGCCGAGCGACTGGCTGCCAGTTCTCCTCGAGGCAGGCTGGCGATCCCGATGGTCTGTCCCTTGGACGAGGTGGCCAACGTCTGTCGGTGGCGGGAGCTACCCGATCTCTACTCCCACTACGGATCACGGGGCATCATCCTGTTGTCGTTCCTCCAGTCGTGGTCCCAAGGGGTCGACGTCTGGGGCGAGCAAGGCATGCGCAAGCTCTGGGGAGCCGCCAACATCCGCCTCTACGGGGGAGGGTCCAACGAGGAGGGCTTCCTCCGCGACATCTCCGCG
>DATNLP010000604.1:0-6022 GCA_035602795.1 Acidimicrobiales bacterium
CAACAATGAAGCCCACATCGCCGGCGGCGAGTTCCTCGAGCACGACGGGTTTTGGCGTCAACGTGCCGAGGCTTTCGATTTCGTGCACTTCATTGTTAAAGCACAGCTTCACCTTCATCTTCGGCGTGACGCGGCCTTCCATCACGCGCACCAGCACCACTGCCCCGCGGTAAGGATCGAACCACGAGTCGAAGATCAGCGCCCGCAGCGGCGCGTCGGCGTCGCCTGTGGGCGGCGGGATGCGGGCGATGATGGCATCGAGCAGCTCGGGCACCCCCTCCCCCGTCTTGGCCGAGATGTGGAGGATGTCCTCGGCCGGGAGGCCCAGCACGTGCTCGATCTCGAGGGCACTGCGGACGGGGTCGGCCGCCGGCAGGTCGATCTTGTTGAGGACCGGGACGATCTCGAGGTTGTTCTCAATGGCCTGGTAGCAGTTGGCCAGGGTCTGGGCCTGGATCCCCTGGCTGGCGTCGACCAGGAGCACGGCGCCCTCGCAGGCGGCCAGCGAGCGCGACACCTCGTAGCCGAAGTCCACGTGGCCCGGGGTGTCGATCAGGTGCAGCACGTGGCCGGCGTGGAGGACCCGCACGTTCTGCGCCTTGATGGTGATCCCCCGCTCCCGCTCGATGTCCATGGAGTCGAGGTATTGCTCTCGCATGAGCCGGGGGTCGACGGCGCCCGTGATCTCGAGGATGCGGTCCGACAGCGTCGACTTGCCGTGGTCGACATGGCTGATGATGGAGAAGTTGCGGATGCGCTCGACCGCGACGGGCCCAGTGACTGTTGCGGGAGGCGGCACGGTCTTTCGATCGTACCGGCCGCGGTCGCCGTCCCTGGTCGGACGGGTCCCGGCCAGGTCGGTCGCCCCGGGTGCCGGGTGGCGTAGGTCGAAATGGGGTCGCCACCTGCTATAGTTCACCTTCGCCCCGGAGGCTGCACGCCGTGCCGCCGGACCCCTTTCGAGAAGCCCCAGAGGATCGACACGTGGCCAACATCCAGAGCCAGATCAAGCGGAACCGCCAGAACGAGAAGCGCCGGCTGCGCAACAAGTCGGTGCGGGCCGAGATGCGGACCCGCACGAAGAGTGCCGTAACGGCCGCCGAGCAGGGCTCCGAGGACGCGGCGGAGGTGCTCCGCCTGGCCGTCAAGCGCATCGACAAGGCGGCGGCGCAGGGCGTGATCCACAAGAACACCGCGGCCAACCACAAGTCCCGCCTGGTGCGCCGGTTCACCGCCGCGGAGGCCACCGAGTAGCTCGGTCTTCCTCCGCCGGCTGCAGCTCAGCCGGCCAGCTGGAACGTGAACATCTTCTCCGGGACGATGCGCGCCCCGGCGGCGTCCACGTTCTCGAGCCAGGCGGCGAAGGACGGCCCCTGCTTCGGCACGTACTCGTCGAGCATGGCTTGCCGCAGGTCCGCGCAGGCCGGGTCCCGGATCGGGTGCGGCTCCGCCGTGCCGTGGACGGTCACCGCCAGCTCCTCCCCCGGGAGGTGGGTGGCACTCACGTGCGGCCGCTGCGCCAGGTGCTGGAGGCGCACGGCGCCGGCGCCGAGGCTGAACCAGAACGTGCCGTGCAGGAAGTAACCGTCGACCGGCGCCGTGAGCGGGCGGCCGTCGGCCGTGACGGTGGCGAGGACGAGCAGGCAGAGGCCCCCGAGACGCTCCACCAGGGCCGGCGCGCTGAGGCGGCGCTCCTCGCCGATGATGTCGCGCAGGTGCGGGCCGGCCGACGCCATGGAGACGTCGAGCAGCTCCTGCAGGCGGTCCAGCTCCTCGGGGGTCTCGCGCACGGGGCCAGTTCAGCATCTCGGTGCGCGCACCGTGGGACCGGCGTGCCAAACTGGACCGCATGGCGGACGGGCTCGTCCTCACCCGCCGGGTGTCCGAGCGGGGCGTGCACGAGACGGCGCAGCGCGCCGGACGCGGGCCGGGCGCGGTCGTCGCCCGCGCCTACGTCGGCTACGAGGAGTGGCCGTCGCCTGCCTTCTACCGCCGCGAGGTGGCGCGCCACGGCGTGGCTCTGATCCTCGGCTTCGGCGATCCCCTCGACCTGTACGACGAGTCGGTGGCCGCCGGCGCGGCGGCGCGCTCGCTCGGTGCCTTCGTCGTCGGGAACCAGCTGGGCTCGAGCCTGACCCGCGTGGGCGGCCACCAACACGGCGTCCAGGTCGAGCTCACACCGGCCGGGGCGCTGGCGCTGCTCGGCGACGTCGAGGCGTACAACGACGCGGTCGTCCCGCTCGACGAGGCTCTGGGGAGCGGCGCCGTCCACCTCCTCGAACGGCTGGCCGAGACGCCGTCGTGGGCCGAACGCCTCGACCTGCTCGACGCCGCCTTCGACGACACCGACGGGGTGGCCGCGCTGTCGCCCGAGGTGGCGTGGCTGCGCCGCCAACTCGACGAGTCGGGCGGCCGGGCTCGTGTCGAACCGTTGATGGATGAGACGGGTTGGAGCCGCCGCCACGTCACGGAGCGCTTCCGCCGCCAGCTCGGCGTGTCGCCCAAGTCGTACGCCCGGCTGCTGCGCTTCGAGCAGGCCAGCTGGTTGCTGGCCCAGCCGGCGAGCGGGCGGACGGTGGCCGACGTGGCGACCGAAGCCGGGTACTACGACCAGTCGCACCTGACCCGTGACTTCGTGGCGCTGGCCGGGGTGACGCCGGGAACCTTCCTGGCCAAAGAGGAGCTGGAACCCGAGGTCAGGTTTGTACAAGACAACGGCCCTGCCAGCCGCGCACAGTGAGGCATGACCATGACGGACGAGCCCCGCCCCCACACCACGACCCCGACCGCGGTGATCCCCATCCTCGTCTACGAGGACATCGAGGCGGGGCACGACTACCTCGTCGAGGTCTTCGGCTTCACCTCCGGCGGTCTGCACCGGGACGAGGACGGCACGGTCGTCCATGCAGAGGTCCGCCACGGCGACGCCGCCATTTGGCTGCACGCCGTGACCGAAGAGCACGAGATGGTGTCGCCGCGCGGTGCCGCGGCCTCCCACGGTGGGCTGTCGGTGATGGTGCCCGACGTGGACGCCCACTACGCCCACAGCGTGGCGGCCGGCGCCCGCATCGACCGCGAGCCGACCGACCAGGATTACGGCCTGCGCGAGTACGGGTCGCGGGATCCCGAAAACCACCGCTGGTGGTTTTCCACACCGACGGGCTGAACCGGGACTGAGGCCGCCTACGAGTCGGTTCCCACGTCCGGCGCGGCCTTCTGCGCCGCGGCGGCTTGCTGCACCTGTGCCTGCCACTGGGTGTACGCGTCCTTGAACGCCTGCTGCTCCTCCGGCCGGACGCCCGGCGCCTCCAGGAGGTCATCCAACACCACGTTCTGTGCGACGCACGAAAAGAGTTGGCCCAGGCACTGCTGTGTCCGCCACCACGTCCGGATCTTCATGGTCGAGCGGAAGCACTCCCACAAGGCGCCGAACATGCCGGATCGATCGCCCACCGAGCACTCGGAGCCGGCAAGATCGAGATAGATGTACGCCTTTTGTTGGTTGGCGCCGTCGTGGCCCATTTCCTCGGGTCTGAGCAAATCCAGAGCTTTGCCGTAGTCCTTGCGGCCGCTGTCGCAATCGCCGTGGTCGTTGTCGTTGCGGGCAAAGAAGTACCTGGCCCGCCCCTGTCGGGCGAAGACCTCAGCCGCCGGCTTCGACTTCGACTGCTCCACGGCGATGTCCCAGTAGTCCTTGGCTTGCGAGACCTGCCAGGTGTTCTCGAAGGTGATCGCCAGGACGTACGCCGCATACCAGTTCAGGCGTGGAATTTCGTCGGGCTCAGGTGGCGAGGGCAGCATGCCGAGCGCCTGTCCTCCCACGACCGCCAGCTGATTCGAGATGCCCATCGCCTTGGCCATGGCCCCCGGGTCCGCCGAGACGGAGACCGGTTGTGCCGACGACTCGCTCAGCTCGGTCAGCAGATCGGCCAACCTGCCGATCAGCGAGTTGAATTGGTCTTGCACGTCGACCTTGGCGCTCGACTTCTGCAACCTGGCCTGCCAATACATGACACCGACCGTGACCAGGGCGATCAGGCCGCTCGCCAGTGCGATCCAGACGGCTATCCCCATGGCACCCTCCCCGCGACCGCCCGTGCCTGCGTCGTGCAGAGTACCGCCGGGCCCGCCGGCGCGGCGGGATCAGCGGCTGCGTGCGGCGCGCGGACGGGAGGCTTGCCGCGGTCGGGTCTGGCGGGCCAGGCGGGCAACGAGTATTTCCACGACGAGCTCCGCCTCCAGACCGCTCGCGCCGCGCACGTCGAGGTCGGCCTTGGCAATCAGGTTGATGGCCTCGGCGATTTTGGCGCCGCCCAGGCGGCGCGATTGCTCGAGCGCCTTCTTGGCGACGAACGGCGCCGTCCCCAGGACCGCCGCCGCGTCGCGTTCGGAGGCGACATCGTCGCCGTCGAGGGCCAGCATGTTGCCGAAATGTCCGTGCAGCGTCGCCATCACCTGCATGGGTGCCAGCGCCCCGCTGTCGAGCATGCGGTGCAGCACCCGCAAGGCACGGCCGGGGTCGCCGCGGTCGATGGCATCGGTCAGCTCGTAGCGCGGCACTGTGCCGGCCTCACCCAAATACGGTGCCAGGTCCTCGGCCGAGACCAGGGCGCCCTCCCCGTACGCGGCGGAGAGCGCGCCGAGGAGGCCCTCCACCCGGCCCAGGTCCTCCCCCACGTGGTCGGCCAAGAGGTCCGCGGCAGCCGGCTCGAGCTTCACCGGCCCGTTCCGCACGTGCTCGTGCAACCATGACTTGCGGTCGCCCGCCTTGCTCGTCGTCACGTCGATGATGCTTCCGGCTGCGTTGACCGCCTTGACCACAGGAGCGGGGACGGTCCCGCCGCCGCCTACGAGCACCAGCACCGTGGTGGGGAGCGGGTTGGTGATGATCTCGACCAGCCGCGGCGCGTCGGCCGTCAGCAGTCGGCCGGCCTCGCGCACCACCACGACCCGTCGGTCGACGAGGAAGGGCGGGGTGAGGCAGGCGTCGACGACGGCGCCCACAGCGAGCTCGTCGCCCGGGCCACCGCCGATCTCCTCGACCACCAGCGCGTGGTCACGGTCGCCCACCACCTCGGCCAGCAGCGCGCGCACCTCCTGGGCCACCAGCGAGGCGTCGTCGCCCTTCACGAGGTAGGTCGACGCCGGGGAGGCGTGGCGGGGGCTCACTCCGCCTCGCTCACCGCGGCCAGAGTGTCACGCACCCGGCAGGTCCCGCGCACGTCGTGCACGCGCAGAATGCGGCAGCCCCACGCGATCCCCAGGGCCGCCGCGCCGATGGAAGCCTCGCGCCGCTCGGTCAGCTCCAGATCGAGGATCTTCCCCAAGAAGGTCTTGTTGGACGCGGACAGGAGCAGCGGGTACCCCAGCGCGGCCAGGGTCGGGCTGGCGCGCAGCAACGTCAGCGACTGCTCGGCTGTCTTGCCCAGATCGAGCCCGGCGTCGAGCACGATGCGCTCGGGCGGGATACCGGCGTCCCGCGCCGTGGCGGCGCGGTCGGTGAGGAAGCGGGCCACGTCGGCCACCACGTCGTCGTAGTGCGGGTCCGGGTCGGCCACTCGGGGCGCCAGGCGGATGTGGGTGACGACCACCGCCGCCCCGTGCTCGGCCGCGGCGCTGACGTAGTCGGGGTCGGCCAAGCCGCTGATGTCGTTGCCCATGACCGCACCCTCGGCGTAGGAGGCGCGGGCGACGGCGGCGCGCCAGGTGTCGACCGAGACGGGCGTGTCGAAGCGCGCCACCAGGCCCGCGATCACCGGGACGACGCGGTCGAGCTCCTCGGGCTCGGTGACCTCGGGGCCCGGGCCCGCCTTGACCCCGCCGATGTCGAGGATGTCAGCGCCCTCGGCCACCAGCTGCCCGGCCCGGGCGTAGAGCTTGTCGAGCTCGAAGGTGGCGCCCTTGTCGTAGAACGAGTCAGGGGTGCGGTTCAGGATCCCCATGACCAGGGCCCGGTGCGTCAGGTCGTAGCGCCGCCCCCCCAGGTCGAGGAGCGGGGCCAGCTCTGCGGTTGCCGACGTCG
>DATNLP010000428.1:0-4349 GCA_035602795.1 Acidimicrobiales bacterium
GTTCGTGGCCCGCGGCGCCAGCCAGTGCGGTTTCTGCACGCCGGGCCTCGTCATGCGTCTGGCTGCGCTCGAGGCCGGTCCGGGCGGTCGCACTGTGTCGCGCCGCGACATCGAGGCCGGGTTGCGCGCCCACCTGTGCCGCTGCACCGGGTGGCAGTCGATCGTCGAGGCGGCCGAGGATGCGCTCGGCCTCGGGGGCGGGCCGCCACCGGCCGTGGCGCCGCGCGATCCCGTCCTGGCCGCCTGGCGGGCCCAGATCGAGGGTCCCTTCGTCCAGGTTTCGGGCCCCGGGGTCGTCCTGGGCGGCGGCGGCTTCGCCGACGACACGTCGCCCCTGGACGCCCTGGTCCAGCTGGGAGCCGAGGCGCCCCTGGCCGCCGGCGTGCGGGCCGCCCGGGGCGCCGCCGGGCGCGTGCAGGGCCGCAACAGCACCGTGCCCCTGTCGCATCCGGTCGGGCCGCCCGAGGGCGACTGGGCCCTCACGCTGCAGACCACCTGGGTCGAGCCGGCCTACGTCGAGCCGGACGCCAGCTGGAGCCGCCCCGGCGGGAGCCCCGCCTCGCCCCTGGCCAACGGCGGCGCCTTCGGTGGGAAGCGCCACAGCCCGGTGCCCGCCCGCGCCGCCGCGCTGGCCGGCGAGACCGGGCAGGCCGTGCGCGTGCTGTGGTCACGCGAGGACGTGGTCCGCCTCGGCCCCAAGCGCCCGCCCGTCGCCGTCGCGCTGCGGCCGGACGGCACGGGCGTGCTGCGCGTCGGGCGCACGTCCGGCTCGGCCGGGCTCGGTCCTCTGGTGGCGCGGGTGCGGGCGTTGTGCCCGGGCATCCAGGTCGAGGAGGTGGCCATCGCGGGCCCGCCGGTGGCGCCCGAGCTGCGCGGCGCCGGCTGGGCCGAGCTCCTCGCCGTCGTCCACGCGGCGGGCGCGCCCGCGGCCCCGGCGGGGACGGGGACCGTCCATGTGCGCCTCCCCGGCGCCGGCAGCGCCCGCGTCGCCCTGCGGATTGGCGAGGGTGAGCGGGGACGGGTCGACGTCGAGGTGTGGGCGGGCGAGGTCCTCGACACGGCGACGCTGCGCTCGTACGCCCTCGGCGCCGTGCACCAGGCCCTCGGGATGGTCTGGAGCGAGGGCATCGCAGTGGACGACGCCGGCGTACCGGTCGACCTGACCATCCGCTCCTTCGGGATCCTTGCCGCCCGCGACATGCCCGAGGTCGCGGTCACCCTCCACCAGGAGCGCACCTGGCCGGTCAACGGGTCCGACGCCGTCTTCGTGGCGACGCTGGCGGCGGCCTGGCTGGCCGAGGGCCTGCCCCCGGCCTGGCCGACCCGCCGGGCCGCCGTGCGGGCGCCGTTCCGGCACGTGCCAGCATCGGGGCGTCGAGAGGAAGAGGAGCAGCCATGAGCCCAGCCGTCGGTCCGTACTCCCCCGTCCGCCGCGTCGGCGACTGGGTCATCACGTCCGGCCAGGTCGGCCTGGCCACCGACAGCGACGGGGCGGCCGCGCTGGTGCCCGGCGGCACGCTGGCGGAGCTGCGCCAGGCGCTGCAGAACGTGGCCGAGGTGCTGGCGGGCGAGGGCGCCACGCTGGGCGACGTGGTGAAGACGACGCTCTACCTGCTCGACATGGGCGAGTTCGCCGCCGTCAACGAGGTCTGGATGGAGTACTTCACCGACGACCGCCCCACGCGTTCGGCCGTGGCCGTGGCGGCGCTGCCCATCGGCGCGCGCGTCGAGGTCGAGGCCTGGGCCTACGCGCCGGTGGCCTGAGTCGCCGGCGCGCCCGAGGGCGCACCGGCGGGCGCGCCGCCCGCTCCGTTGCGCTGGGTGAGGCCCGGGTGCCACGCCACCTGGCCGAAGCGGTAGCCGACGGAGCGCACCGTCTGGATCAGGTGGGCGTGCTCCTCGCCGAGCTTGGCGCGCAGGCGCCGGATGTGGACGTCGACCGTGCGGGCCCCGCCGTAGTACTCGTAGCCCCAGACCCGGCTGAGCAGCGTCTCGCGGGTGAAGACCTTGGCCGGGTGCCCGGCCAGGAAGCGCAGCAGCTCGTACTCCATGAAGGTGAGGTCCAGCACCCGGCCCGCCACCGCCGCCTGGTACGTCTCGAGGTTCAGCATGAGCGGCCCGTACTCAATGATGTCGGGCCGCATGCTCTGCCCGGTGCGCCAGAACAGGTGCTGCAGGCGGGCTACGAGCTCCTCGGGCCGCGCCGGCAAGACGCAGAAGTCGTCGTAGAGGTCGTCGCGCAGCAGGAGCTCACCCACCTGGTCGGAGGTGATGGCGAGCAGCAACGGCGTCATGGGCACCTCGCGCATGCGCAGGTGGCGGCAGAAGGCCACCGCGGCCGTCATGTCGTGACCCGCCACCACCAGGGCGCCCGAGTAGCCCTCGGCGCGTCCGTCCGGCCCGGGTGCGGGTGCGATCTCGTCGGTCCCCGCCACGCCGTGGTGGCTGAGCCCCGCGCTCTGGAGCGCGAGCGTCACCTCGGCGGGCAGGTCGGCAGGGAAGCAGAGCAGTGGGTCCATCGGCGCGTGGTCAGAGCCGGGGCAGGTAGCGGTCCAGCTCGAACTGGGTGACCTCGACCTGGTAGGCGTCCCACTCCTCACGCTTGTTGCGGATGAACCACTCGAAGACGTGGTCGCCCAGGGTGTCGGCCAGCAGCTCGGAGCGCTCCATTTCGTTGACGGCGTCGTGCAGGCTCGAGGGCAACGGCACGATCCCCTTCTTGGCCAGCTCCCTGGGGCTCAGGGAGAACAGGTTGTCGTCGGCCTCGGGCGGCAGCTCGTAGTCCTCGGAGAGGCCGCGCAGCCCGGCGGCCAGAATCACCGCGAAGGCCAGGTACGGGTTGCAGGCGCTGTCGGGCGCCCGGTACTCGAGCCGGGTCGACTCGATCTTGCCCATTTTGACGACGGGCACCCGCACCAGCGCCGAGCGGTTGTTGCGGGCCCAGCTCACGTGGACCGGCGCCTCGAAGCCGCCGATGAGGCGCTTGTAGGAGTTGACCCACTGGTTGGTCACGGCGGTGATTTCGTGGGCGTGGTGCAGCAGGCCGGCGATGAAACGGCGCGCCACGTCGGAGAGCCCGTAGCGGTCGGTCTCGTCGACGAACGCGTTGCGCTCACCCTCCCAGAGCGAGATGTGCGTGTGCATGCCCGAGCCCTGCACACCAGCCACCGGCTTCGGCATGAAGGAGGCGAAGACACCTTCCTGGCGCGCCATCTCCTTGATCACCATGCGGGTGGTCATGACCGTGTCGGCCATGGTCAGCGCGTCGGTGTAGCGCAGGTCGATTTCGTGCTGGCTGGGCGCGTCCTCGTGCTGGGTGTGCTCGACCGGGATACCCATCTCCTCGAGGACGAGCACCGAGCGGCGGCGCAGGTCGCTCGTCAGGTCGGCCACGGTCAGGTCGAAGTACGAGTCCGAGTCGAGGAGCACCGGCCCGCGCTCGGGATCGGCGTCGGCGAAGTAGAAGTACTCGACCTCGGGCGAGGCGAAGAAGTTGTAACCGGCGGCGCGGGCGCGCTCGAGCGTGCGGCGCAACGCGTACCGGGGGTCGCCCTCGAACGGCGTGCCGTCCAGGTTGGCGATGTCGCAGAAGACGCGGGCGACCTGGGCGTCGTCGTGGTGCCACGGCAGCAGCTGAAAGGTCTTGGGATCGGGGCGGGCCAGCACGTCGGCCTCCTGCACCCGGCTGAACCCGTCGATGGCCGAGCCGTCGAAGGTCATGCCCTCGTCGAGCGCGTTCTCGAGCTCGGCGGAGGTGATGTTGAAGCCCTTGGGGGTTCCCAACACGTCGGTGAACCACAGCTGGACGAAGCGGATGCCCCGCTCCTCCACGGTCCGCAGCACGTAGTCACGCTGGCTTTGCACCACGCAAGCTTCGCAGCTCCGCGGGCAACTCCGTAAATCCGGCTGTCGCTACCCTGGTCGCCGTGCCTGCCGCATGCTCCGCTGAGACCGGGCCGCTGGCGGTGGCGGTCGGGCGCGCCACGCTGAGGGGCGTCCGCCTCGGGCAGGGGGGCAGGCCGCAGCTCGCTTTCCTCCACGCGGCGATCGCCGACCACCGAAGCTGGTCGGGTCTGCTGCGACTTCTCGCACCCGACATGGACGTGGTGGCGTACGACCAGCGCGGCTTCGGGGCCACCACCTACGAGGCGGAGGGCCACGACCAGGTGGTCGATCTGTTGGCCGTGCTGGACGCGTGCGACTACGAGCGCCCCGTGCTCGTCGGCAACTCACGCGGCGGGCAGATCGCGTTGGACTTCACCTTGACCCATCCCGAGCGGGTGGGTGCGCTGGTGCTGCTGGCTCCCGCCGTCTCGGGGGCACCAAAGGTGGCCGAGTCAGCCCTGCGG
>DATNLP010000431.1:0-5198 GCA_035602795.1 Acidimicrobiales bacterium
ACCCGCCGGTGACTATGGGGGTGCGGCTGGTCAGCATCGCCGACGATTGCCTCCAGCACGTAGGGCAGGCGGCCTACGTGCGGGGCTTGCTGCTGCGCTCCTGAGCGGGCGCGCCGGCGCGTGTCGTCAGGCGCTTTTCCAGACGACGTGCTCGGCGAAGTTGTAGAGGGTCTCGTAGCCCAGCGCGACATAGACGGGCGCCCCCATCGGTGAGGCCTGCAGGGTGACCGAGGACGCGCCCCGCGTGAAGGCGAGGTTGGTGACCACCGTGGTGACGAGCGCGCCCAAGCCGCTCTTGCGGGAGGCCGGGACGGTCCCGACCCACTGGACGCTGGCCACACCGTCGCTCTCGTAGATCATGGCGGTGGCGACCGGGGCGGAGTCCCGGGCGGCGACCACAATATGGCAGGCGGGGTCGGCCAGAACCTGCGCGCCGTCGTCGAAGGTCACGTCCACTTCCTCGGGCGGCAGGCCGTAGGTGCCATAGGCCCCGGCGTTGACGGCGACGAAGGCGCGCAGGCCCTCCTCGTCGTTGACGGCGTGCACGGTGACGCCCGGTATCGACGGGTGGTGCGGGAGCGGTTGGCGCACAAGCATCTGCGGCGCCGTCTCACCGAAGCCTTCGATGCCGGCGGCCAGGCAGGCCTGGCGCAGGTCGTCGTCCTGGCCGTTGTCGCGCACCTTGATGCTGAAGCCCCGTCCCACCCCGGCGAAGAAGGCGCGGGCCCGGGTGATGAGCTCGGCGGGATCGACGGAGGTGTCGGTGCGATAGGCAGCGTTGCCGACGAGGGGAATCCAGCTGCCGCCGGCGCAGAGCACAACTCCGTCCGACTCCTCGAGCGAGCCCCAGGTGCTCCAGCGGGTCACCGCCCGGCTGAAGGCGATCAGGTTGCGATAGCCGAGCTCGGCCGGGTCGGGGGAGGTGGTCACGCCGCCATGATGCCGCGACCGCTGAGCACAGGGTGAATCCCTACGTCAACGTGAAGGATCGGGCCGGGACATGGGGCCTTTGACGGGGCCTCACCGGGTGCCTGCGACCAGAGAGCGGTCCGCCGTGCCGAAGCGCCAAGGGGGTGGGGGCAGGGTGAGCGGAAGTGACCGGAACGGCAGTCCGGAGAAGCTGACTCAGGAGCGAGCGGCAGTGACGATCGCGGCGACCGAGCGATCTACGTCCTCCTCGCTCGTGCGCCAGCTCGACACCGAGATTCGCATGTACCGGCGACCGCGCCACGTGGTGGTCCCCATCCAGCACTCACCCGACTGCTGCACGAACGCCACTACTCGGTCCGTCGCCGTATCGTCGTCGCCGAAGCGCACCAACACCTGGTTGAGGACGACGTCGTTGCCGATCTCGACTCCGTCTACGGCATCGAGTTGGGACGCGAACCGGCGGGCCAGCGCGCAGCATCGCTCCACGAGCTCGGCGATCCCTATGCGTCCGAGCTGGCGAATGGCGGGCCCAGGTCGCCACACCCCGGGCCCGGCGCGACGACTCGAGGACATAGTCCCCAGGAGACCGCACGGCGGCGGGTGCCCCTCCGACCAGGTAGGCGGCCGTGTAGGCCATGGCGGCCGCGTGCGCATCGGGGTCAGCGCAGAACGCGTACCCCGAGTCGTACGGAACGTTGAGCCACTTGTGGCCGTCGGTGCCCCACGAGTCGGCGGCTTCGAGGCCCCTGACCAGATGGCGGGTGGTCGGGCTGGCCGCGGCCCACAGCCCGAAGGCCCCGTCGACGTGCGCCCAGCCACCATGCTCGTGCACGACCGGGACGGCGGCAGCCAGGTCGTCGCAGGCACCGGTGTTCACGTTGCCGGCTTGGAGGCACACGATGGTGGGACCGGGCGGCCCTTGCGCCAGGGCGGCGGCCAATGCCTCGACCTCGATGGCGCCGTTGGCGTCGGTCGCGACCGGTTCGAGGACACCGGCGCCGAGGCCCAGGAGGCGGAGCGTACGGTCGATGGTGGCGTGTCGTTCGCCGGTGGCGACCACCCGGACAGGTGGCGCACCGACGAGGCCGTCTCGCTCGACGTCCCAGCCGGCACCGGCGAGCACCTTGTGGCGGGCGGCGGCCAGGCAGACCGTGTTGGCGCCCTGAGCTCCGGTCACGAAGCCGATGGAGACGCCGGCGGGAAGGCCGAGCAGATCCGTGAGCCAGTCGCCGGCGATTTCCTCGACGACTGCGGAAGACGGCGACGACAGATAGTTGTATGCCGGCTGGTCCCAGGCCGCGACGAGCAGTTCGGCGGCTGTGGGGGCGGCGAGGGCGCCACCGACGACGAACCCGAAGTAGCGGGGACCGGTGGTGGCAACGACCGCCGGCTCGACACCCGCGATCAGCTGGTCGATGACGCCCGAAGCCGGCGTGGGGTCCTCTGGCACGGGCCCTCCGATGGCAGCCCGCACGCCGTCAAGATCGACCGCCGGAAAGACGGGCGCGTCGTCGGCGGCGGCGCGGTAGTCGGCCATGTGGGCTGCCGTGCTGGCAAGCAGCGGACCGAGGTCTTCAGGCACGTAGCGAGGCTATCGCCTGGTCCTTGGATCTGTATGCAGGGATGATCGCACCCACGCGGGCTGTGCGCGCTCGGCGGGAACGCTCGGAGCTTGTCCGCACCGACTCGCCCATCCGAGTCCAATCGGAACGAGAGTGACGGGTTTCCATCGCCGTACGCGTCATCTGAACGCTGAATTCGGGAGATACATGAATGGCGGTGTATTCGATCCGGGAATCGCACGTTCCGCCCGGCGTTGCGGAAGAGGCCGTGTAGTCACGGAGAGAATCTGGATCGACTTGGAGGACCATGGCGGTTACGTCGGTCACGAACTCTCCAAGACTTCGATGATCCACCTGCTGGTCATCAGTCGCTCGACGAGCCGAGAGCGAGCCGACGACGTACTTGGCCACCCTGTCGATGATCCCAAAGCGAAACAGCGAACTGGCTCCCGTCGGCGAGCCGCGCCGACGGACAGTGGCTCGAGGTGAGCGGCCAGCCTTCATGAGGTAACCCGAACGCCGCGGCGTGGGCGCCGAATATCGCCGATCTGTACGATCGCCTCATGACACACTTGCAGGCCCGAGAGATACCCGTCCCCACCTCCGTCAGCCCTGAGGCTCAGGCGGTTCTGGCCATGGGCCGGCTGGGCCCGCCAGAGAAAGAGCTCCCGGCGCTTGACGACACCGCAGGCTGGAAGGCCTATGTCGCCGAGACCGACGGCTTCGTGCGCTCGATGGTGGGTGATGCGACCGCCGGGTTCGAGGGCACCATCGAGGAAAGAGACATTGGGCCCTGCCCCCTCTACGTCGTGACGCCAGATCGCGTCGCGGACAGCGACCGTCGGGTGTTCCTCGACATCCATGGAGGGGCCTGGGTCCTCGGCGGTGGCGACCTCTGCAAAAGGACGACGATCGCCTCCGCCAGCGCCATCGGAGTCAGCGCCTGGTCGGTGGACTACAGGATGCCGCCCGACCATCCGTTCCCCACGCCTCTCGACGACTGTCTCACGGCGTACCGGGTGCTCCTGGACGAGCGCCACCCAAGCGAGATCATTGTGGGCGGGACGTCTGCGGGCGGCAACCTGGCGGGGGCGCTGATCCTGCGCGCCCGCGACGAAGGCCTTCCGCTGCCCGCGGCGGTCGTGTTCAACACGGGCGCGTTCGACCTCACGGGTTCGGGCGACTCGTGGCAGACCAACGACGGCCTCGACAATGTCCTCTCCGGGAGCGTCGAGCCGTGCACCGAGCTCTATGCCGGTGTCCACGACCGCCGGGAGCCCTACATCTCACCGCTGTTCGGTGATCTGACCGGGTTTCCGCCCGTCATCCTCCTGACGGGCACACGCGACAGGCTCCTCTCGGACAACGTGCGTATGCACCGGGCTCTGCGGGCAGCCGGAGTCGAGGCCGAGCTGCACGTGTGGGAGGCAGCGGGTCACGGAGGATTCCTTGGCATGGCACCGGAGGATGCCGAGCGCTTCGCGGAGTTGCGGCGCTTCGCCCAGGCACACTGGGTCGGCGCCAACAGGTGAGGCGGGAACGTCCCACCATCGTTACGGCCAGCGCCCCGCCGGGTCGATTCGGTTCGTCGAGCCGCCGTAGCGCAGCTTGACCACTCCGCTCGCTGGGTCGTAGCGGGCGTCGGCGTTGGGCATCGGGCGGGAATTCCCGAAGGGGAAGGCGGGGTAGTCGGTCGCGCCGCGGGGGCAGGTCTGCCCGTCGCCGTAGGCCATGAGATCGACGTCCCAGGGGGGTATGTCGCCCCAGCGTCGGGCTCGGCTGTAGACCTCCATGAAGGCGGTGGAGGCTTCCTCGATCATTGGTGGTATGGAGGCATGTCGCCGCGGAAAAGCCAGACCCCCAATCCATGTCCGATCGCCAATTAATTCGGGGCGGCCCGGGTCGATGCCTCGAGGAGCAGTCGGCTGGATGTAGAGGTCGAACCAGTCGGCGGGACGGTGCAGGCGGGCCGCAGGCTCAGAACGCACGAGCGTGACCCGGTAGTCCCCGACGACCCAGGGATAGGGCCGGCGCACCCCGACGAAGCGACCCTCGTGAGTGCCGAGTTCGCGGAAGCCCGCTGGGGCGAGCCGGGTGGCGTCGGCGTCAAAGGTCCACCAAGTCGAGAAGATGAGTCCCTTGCCGACACCCCGAACGCGCTCTGGATCCCAGATGTCGGTCTGCAGGCCGAGGTAGAAGGTCGAGCCGTCGATGCCGCCCTGGGCCAGGGCAAGGTATATCCCGACCGAGCTTGCGGGGTCGGCGAGTACCTTCAGGTCCCACTCCAGGGTGGCCACGGGGGTCCCGAAGTCCCAGCGCACGTAGATGCCCGCCACCGGCAAGCGGATTTCTCGGTCGAGTTCCCACCTCCGTCCGGGTCGCTCAGGAACCGGCGCCGGGGATCCCCTCAGCACTCGTCCGAGCAGGCTTTGCAGTGCGCGCTTCATCGGCACTCATCCCATCATCTCCGGGCGTCCGATGGGTCGCTGTCATTCGGAACGGTCCAGAACCCAGGCCGTGAACGCCTGTCAGAGGGCGCGATGTCGTAAACCTGCAGCGGCTAAAGGGCACCCCGGACCTCGAGTCCGACCGTGCTGACTCGAATGGGGAGCACCCGGTAGCGCTCGTCCAAGCGGGCGACGCGATCTTCAAAGGCGTGTGTCGTCTCCCGGGTGGCGCTCAAGATCGTGACCGAACCGCCATCTC
>DATNLP010000478.1:0-3380 GCA_035602795.1 Acidimicrobiales bacterium
GTTCGGAGTTCCTGGCCCCCCTGTTCAAGAAGCTCACGGGCACGGCCCGCAAGATGCCGGGGTACTTCAAGGAGGACCCGGTACTCACCTTCCGGCGCCACGTCTGGATCAACCCGTTCTGGGAGGACGACGTCGACGAGATCGTCGAGCTGGTGGGCGACGACCGGGTCATCTTCGGATCGGACTGGCCGCACGTCGAGGGGTTGCCCGAGCCGACCGACTGGGTGACCGAGCTGCAGAAGCTGCCGGAGGAGGCGGTGCCCAAGATCATGGGTGCCAACGTGTCCGAGCTGAACGAAAGGCGGGCGATGTCCTGATGGGCGCCATCGAGACGGAGGAGTTGCTGGATGATGCCCCGGCGGAGACCCGGCGCCTGGAGCCCCACGTCATCGTGCTGTTCGGCGCGACGGGGGACCTGGCCGCCCGCAAGCTGTTGCCAGGGTTGCTCCACCTCTCCGTGTCAGGCCTGATGCCCGACTACCGCATCATTGGCAGTTCCACCAAAGATTTGAACGACGAGGACTTCCGCAACATCGCACGCGACGCCTGTGACCGCTTCGCCACCAAGAAGGTCTCCCTGCTCCAATGGGCCAACTTCGAGAGGCGACTGAGTTTCGTCTCGACCGCGGCCGGCCCGGAAGCCATGTCCGCGGCGGTCGGACGGCTGGAAGACGAGATGGGCGGCGACGTGCGGCGCCTGCACTACCTGAGCATCCCGCCCCCGGCGGTCCGCTCGGTCCTCCAACTGCTGGCCGACGCCAAGCTGGTCGAGCGCGCGCGCATCATCATGGAGAAGCCGTTCGGCACCGACCTGGCGAGTGCCGTCGAGCTCAACGACACCGTGCACGCCATCTTCGACGAGGATCAGGTCTTCCGCATCGACCACTTCCTGGGCAAGGAGGCGGCGCAGAACATTTTGGCCTTCCGCTTCGCCAACGGGCTCTTCGAGCCCATCTGGAACCGTGACCACATCGACCACGTGCAGATCGACGTGCCTGAGACGCTCTCGGTGGAGGACCGCATCGACTTCTACGAGGGCACGGGAGCCTTCAAAGACATGGTGGTCACCCACCTGTTCCAGATCCTCGCCTTCATGGCGATGGAGCCACCCACGGCGCTCGAGTCAGCGGCGATCAGCGAGGAGAAGAACAAGGTCTTCCGCTCCATGCGCCCGCTCGACGTCACCCAGGTGGTGCGGGGGCAGTACGAGGGTTACCGCGACATACCGGGCGTCGCCCCGGACTCGGACACCGAGACGTTTGTCGCCCTGCGCTGCGACATCGACAACTGGCGCTGGGCCGGGGTGCCCTTTTTCCTGCGCACGGGCAAACAGATGGGCAGCGGCGAACGCATCATTTCGATCGCCTTCCGCGAGCCGCCCAAGTCGATGTTCCCCGAAGGCTCGGGCGTGGGCACCATGGGTCCCGACCACCTCACATTCGACCTGGCCGACTCGTCCAAGCTCTCGCTGTCGTTCTACGGGAAGAAGCCAGGCCCCGGCATGAAGCTCGAGAAGCTCAGCCTGCAGTTCGCGCTGCACGAGACGGGCGAGGATGCCGACGTGCTCGAGGCCTACGAGCGCCTGATCCACGACGCCATGATGGGCGACCACACCCTGTTCAACACGGCCGAGGGGATTGAGCGGCTGTGGGAGCTGTCGACACCCCTGCTGGAGCATCCTCCGCCGGTGCTGCCCTACGCCAAGGGCAGCTGGGGGCCCGACACCATCAACGACCTCATTGCGCCGCGCCGCTGGCGCCTCCCCTTCGAGCGCCGCTGGCGCGGCGCGGCGGGGACGTCTTGAGCTGCGTCAGCCGCGCGGGAGCTGGGTGAGCCGAGCCGCCACCCTGGCTGCCGCTCAGGAGAGAGCGATGACCGCCACCGGGGCGACCACGACCGCGCCGGCGACCAGCCCGGCCATGAGAGCGGCCGTCTTCGAGGTGCGCGACGCCGCCAGTAGCCGGCCGACGCGTCGCGGGACCGGGTTCCCTGAAACGGCGAGCGCACAGGCCGGCACTCGCCCCGACGTCGCCATGTGCACGAGGGCGCTGGCCAAGCTCACCGGATCGTTGCGGCGGGCGGAGAAATCATCGGCCGACATCTCGAGCAGACAGGCGATCTCGCGAGGCGCCAGTTGGGCGTAGGGGATCCACCCGAAGATCTTCCGGATCCCCACCAGCGGCAGGAGGACCAGGGCATGATGCGCCCGCGCGTGACCCCGCTCGTGCTCGATCACCGCGCGCAGTTGTGGCGGGCTGAGCAGGCACCGCGCGCCCTCGCTGATCACGATCCGGGGCCTCCGCCCAGGAAGGCAGTAGGCCAGGGGACGGTCATCGTCGATGAGGTCCGTGCCCGGGAGCTCGGCGGATCTTTTCGCCAGAAGGTCGAGGAGGCGCCGGTGCCTGGCCCGGGAGTTGATGGTCCGGGCTGCGAACGAGCAAGAGACGACGACGAGCACGATCAGCAGGTCCGCGGCCAGGGTGAGCCCGAGCGCGTCCGGCAACCCGAGGCCCTGGAGCGGGTGGCCGCCGACGAGCCCGGCTGCCAGCTCGCGGACCCCCGAGGCGAATCCCACGTGATACCGGTAGACGGCGACGGCGAGCCCGGTGCCGATTCCCGAGACGACAGCGCTGAGACCGATGCACTGCCACAGGATCACCGCGGCGCGGGGAGCCCGACTCACCCACGCGGCTTCGGCCAGCCACACGCTCGCCGGTCCGAGCAGGACCACCGAAAGCAACCCCAGCAGCGTCGCCACAGCGATGAGGTTCACTTTGGTTCATCCCCCAGGCCACCGGCCGCGTCGTCGAGAGCCTGGCGCAGTACGCGGGCCTCGTCGGACGACACCGACTCGGCGAAGCGCACGAGCACCGCGCCGCGATCACCGCTCCCTCCCATGGCCTCGATCATCAGCTCCGCCATGTAGGCCTCGCGCGTGCCCGCCGCCGCGAAGCGGTGCACCCGGCCCACGGTCGTTCGGTCGATCATGTCCTTGCGGCGGAGCCGGTCGACGATGGTCAGGACCGTGGTGTAAGCGCGGTCGGGCAGTTGGTCGGCGATCTCCCGTCCCGACAGGGACGCCTGGTCGGAGTCCCAGAGGACGTCCATTACCCTCCGCTCGAGATCGCCGAGCCGGTTCATTGCCAGTACCCCATGCCCTCGAGTCTCGCGAACCTGCACTGACGCTCCCGATCCGTCCCGATTCGTACTACTACAGAGTGTAGTAGTACCGTCGTCAACGTGATCGCCGCGCTCGACGACGCGGGGCTGCCCCCGCTGGCGGGCCACGAATACCTCTCCACCCAGTTCGAGTTCGTTCCGGTGGCCTTGATCGTGGCCGCCCTGGTCCTCTACCTGTGGGCGGTGCGGCGCAACAACGC
>DATNLP010000496.1:0-3182 GCA_035602795.1 Acidimicrobiales bacterium
CCCGCCGTCCATGTCGACGCGCGGCCTCCGGTCCTGCTCGGGCGAGTGGAGCTGCTGCGCTACCTGCGCGAGCAGACGGTGTCGCGCACGCTGCACCGCTTCGGCAACGTGGTGCGGCCCGTCGACGACCCCGCTGCGATCCCGGAGCTGCCGGGCGACCTGGCGCTGCTGGGCGACGACTCCTGGCGGCGCGTCCTGCCCTGAGGAGCGGGCCCCCCCGCCCCGCCCCGGGCTCAGGCGTCGGCGACGGCGGTCACCAGCTTCTGCAGGGTGTCCTTGGCGTCCCCGAAGAGCATGGTCGTCTTGGGGTCGTAGAGCAGATCGTTGTCGATGCCGGCGAAGCCCGGGCGCATGGAGCGCTTCAGGAAGATGATGTTCTCCGCCTCGTCGGCGTGGATGATCGGCATGCCGTAGATCGGGCTGCCCGGTGTCGACTTGGCCGCCGGGTTCACCGTGTCATTGGCCCCGACCACCAGCGCCACGTCAGCCGTGGCCATCTCCGGGTTGGCCTCGTCCATCTCCTTGAGCTCGTCGTAGGGCACGTTGGCCTCGGCCAGCAGCACGTTCATGTGCCCGGGCATGCGGCCGGCCACGGGGTGGATGGCGAAGAAGGTGTCGACGCCTCGGGCCGTGAGCGCATCCGCCAGCTCACGCACCGTGTGTTGGGCCTGGGCCACGGCCAGCCCGTAGCCGGGGATGATGACCACCTTGCGGGCGTAGGCCAGCAGCACCCCGACGTCGTCGGTCGTGCCGGTACGCACCGGCCGCGACGCGTCGCCCGCCTCGCCGCCCGTGGCCGTGATGACGGACCCGAACGCGCTGAAGAGGATGTTGGGCAGCGAACGGCCCATGGCCGAACTCATGAGCCGGGTCAGCAAAATGCCGGACGCGCCGACCAGCGTGCCGGCCACGATCAGCAGGTTGTTGTCGAGCACGAAGCCCGACGCCGCCACGGCCAGGCCGGTGAACGAGTTGAGCAGTGAAATCAGCACCGGCACGTCGGCCCCGCCGATGGGCAGCACGAAGATGACGCCGAGCACCAGCGCCAGCGCCAGGATGAGCCAGACCCAGATGATGCTGCCGGTGACCAGCGCCAGGATGATGCACACGCCGATGGCCGCGGCGACCAGCCCGTTGATCAGCTGCTGGCCCGGGTAGGTGATGGGTCGCCCGGTGATGAGCTCCTGCAGCTTTATGAAGGCGATGGCGCTGCCCGAGAACGAGACCGAGCCGATCAGCACACCGAGCAGCACCTCGGCCGTGACGTAGACCGCGGGTTGGAGCCCCAGGAAGTGCAGGTGCAGCAGTTCCACGATGGAGATCAGGGCCGCCGCTCCGCCACCCACGCCGTTGAAGATGGCGACCAGCTGGGGCATGGCGGTCATCTTCACGAAGCGGGCCACCGGGACGGCCACCAGCGTGCCCACCGCCATGGCCACGAGGGCCAGCACCAGGTTCTTGCCCGAGTGCCGCAGCGTCGGCAGCGTGAAGGTCATGCCCACGGCCAGGATGGCGGCCGCCGCGCCGACCAGGTTGCCCTGGCGCGCGTACTTGGGCGAGCTCAGGAATTTCAACGCCAAAATGAAGCCGATGATGGCGACGAGGTAGGCCAGCTCGCGCGCGGTGGCCAGGGTGAAGGACGCCGCCAGCATCAGGCCGCACCTCCACTGCCGTCGGTGGCACCGGCGCCAGCACCCGGACCAGCCCCGGGCTCGGCGCCGCTCGCCGTGGCCGCGGTGTTCTTGGTCCGGTCACCGGGCTTGGCCTTGAACATGTGGAGCATGCGGTCCGTGACCACGAAGCCGCCCACGATGTTGAGCGTCGCCAGGAACACGGCCAGGGTCCCGAGGGCTATCTCCGCCGTGCCGGTGGCCTCGCCCATGATCGTCAGCGCACCCACCAACACGATGCCGTGGATGGCGTTCGAGCCCGACATCAGCGGCGTGTGCAGAATGCTCGGGACCTTCGAGATCACCTCGATCCCGACGAAGGCCGCCAACGCGAAGACGGTGAGGTAGGCCACGATGCCCGTCGTCGATCCGTCGACGGCGAACGCGGCGTGCACCAGGCTGCCCATCACGTCTGTGCTCCTCCCGTTCCGTCCGTGCCGTCCGCTCCGTCCGTGCCGTCCGTGCCGCCAGCGCCACTCGTCCCGCTCGTCCCGCCCGTACCGCTCGTCCCGCCGCCCAGCAGCTCCACCGCCGCCGGGGCCACGGCTTTCCCGTCGCGCAGCACGCACATGCCGGCCACGATCTCGTCGTCCCAGTCCGGGGTGAGCGCCCCCTCGGGACCCATCAGGCCGAGCACGTTGGCCACGTTGCGGGCAAAGAGGAAGCTGGCGTGCGTCGGCATGCCCGAGGGCGGGTTGTCCATGCCCACGATGTGCACGCCGTTGTGGTCCACCACGTCGCCCACCTTGGTCAGCTCGCAGTTGCCACCCTGGTCAGCCGCCATGTCCACGATCACCGCACCTTCGGCCATCCCGTCGACCATGGACGCCGTCACCAGCACGGGCGCCTGGCGCCCCGGCACGGCCGCCGTCGTGATCACCACGTCGGAGCGCCCCCCCTCGTCGGCCAGCGCGGCGCGCTGGCGCTCGAGCTCCTCGGGCGACAGCTCGCGGGCGTAGCCGCCGGCCCCCTCGGCGGAGACGCCCAGGTCCAAGAACGTGGCGCCGAGGCTCTCGGCCTCCTCCTTGGCCGCCGCCCGCACGTCGTAGGCCTTTACCACGGCGCCGAGGCGGCGCGCCGTGGCGATCGCCTGCAAGCCGGCTACGCCGACCCCCATGACGAGCACCTTGGCGGGCGGGACCGTGCCCGCCGCCGTCATGAACATGGGGAAGAACTTGGCCAGGTGCTCGGCCGCGCTGAGCCCGGCCCGGTAGCCCGACACCGTGGCCTGCGAGCTCAGGGCGTCCATGCCCTGGGCCCGGCTGATGCGGGGCAACAGATCGAAGCTGAACACCGTGGCACCCTTGGCGGCCAGCGCCCGCAGCGTCTCCTCGGACTGGGCCACGCCGAAGAAACTGAGGATGGACACCCCGTCGGGCAGCCGCCCCACATCCTCGGGCGCCGGGGCGTTGACCTGCACCACGAGGACGGCACCCGTCACGGTGGCGGCGGCGTCGGGGGCGATGCTCGCTCCGGCTTCCTTGTAGGCGGCGTCGCCGAAGGCTGCCTCGG
>DATNLP010000513.1:0-14001 GCA_035602795.1 Acidimicrobiales bacterium
GCTGCTCCCGGCCATCGGCGCCACCCGCCTGTCGGTGGTGTCCGGGCTGGATGTGCTGGGGATACCGGTCGCCCAGGTCTGCCGACCGCTCAGCCGCTCGATGTCGGTGTCGCAGGGCAAGGGGTTCAGTCTGGCCGAAGCCAAGGTGTCGGCCATCGGCGAGGCCATGGAGTCGTGGCACGCCGAGCGCATCGGCCATCCCCTCTGGTACGGGGGATGGACCGAGGTCTCCGCCGAGGCGCCCGTGGTCGACGTCACCCGCCTGGCCCGCCCGGCGCACTCGGTGTTCCACGCCGACGCACCACTCTTGTGGATCGAGGGTCGTGACCTGGTGGGAGGGGCCAACGTCCTCCTGCCGCTCGAGACGGTGCACCTCGACCACCGCCTGCCGCGGGTGCCCGGGAGCGGCTGTTTCCTCAACACCAGCACCGGCCTGGCCGTGGGCGCCTCGGTACTCGGTGCCCTCCGGCACGCACTGGCCGAGGTCGTCGAGCGCGACGCGATGGCACTGTGGAACCTTCGCCCGGACGACGAGCGGGTCCGGCGGCGGATCGACCTGGCGAGCGTGGGCGACGACGGGTGTGCCGAATTGCTGGCCCGGTTCGGTCGGGCCGGTGTCGCCGTGGCGGCGTGGGACCTGACGACTGACGTGGGCGTGGCGACGGTCAAGGTCACCGCGGTGGATCAGGGTGCTGACGCCGACCGGCGACTTCCGACGGCCACAGGCTACGGCTGTCACCCCCGGCGCGCCGGCGCGCTGGCCCGGGCCTTGCTCGAGGCAGCCCAGAGCCGGGTGACCCTGATCGCGGGCAGCCGCGACGACCACCCACCGGCACGGGACAGGGCGGGCCGCGACCCGTGGTCCATCGACAACCACCGCCGGGCGGTGGAGGACGACAGGTCCGAGTGGCCGTTCGACGCGCTGCCCGACGCCGGTCCGCTCGACCAAGCGGGTGCGGTCGTGCTGCTGCTGGACCGACTGAGGGCGGCGGGTAGCGGGCACCCAGTGATGGTCGACCTCACTCGCCGCGAGATCGGTATCCCGGTCGTGCGGGTGGTCGTGCCGGGCACCGAGATGCCATCTCGCGCGCTGGCACCCGCCGCACTGGGGGAACGGGGCCGGGCGGCGCTCGTGGCGGCCACCGATCGCGAGCGAGCGGGGGTGACGTGAGCGCGTCCGGGGTCGTGGTCTTCCTCGGCCCGACCTTGCCGCCGGACGAGGCGGCCGAGCGACTGGCCGCGGACTACCGCCCTCCGGCGTGCCACGGCGACCTGTTCCTCGCTGCCCGGGAGGGGCCGACCGCCATCGCGCTGGTCGACGGGGCCTTCGACGCAGTCCCGTCGGTCTGGCACAAGGAGATCCTGTGGGCGCTCGACCGGGGCGTCGCCGTCTATGGCGCGTCCAGCATGGGGGCGCTGCGGGCCGCCGAGCTGGCCCCTTTCGGCATGACGGGCGTGGGGGAGATCTACCGGGCGTTCGCCACGGGCACGCTGGAGGACGACGACGAGGTGGCAGTGGCCCACGCCGGGCCGGAGGACGGGTGGCGCCCGCTGTCCGACGCCATGGTCGACGTCCGGGCGACCCTGCGCCGGGCGGTGGACCTCGGAGTGGTCGACGAGGCGGTGGCCGGGCAGGTCGCCGCTCGGGTCAAGGCCACCCCCTACCCCCGGCGCCTCCTGGCGACGGCACTCGACGGCACGTCCGAGGCGGAGCGGGTGCTCGGGGCGTGGTTGCCGGGTGGGCGGGTACACCAGAAACGCCTCGACGCGCTGGCCCTGCTGGAACAGGTGACAGGCGACCAGTCCCGCGGGGGGAGGCCAGCGAGGCCGCGCTGGACCTTCCCTCGCACCATCCACTGGGAGGACGCGCAGCGGGCGCTCGAGCGGGAAGCCGGCCAGCTCGGGGGCGAGGTGCCCGAGCCGACGCTGCTCGACGAGCTGCGACTGGACCCCGAGCGGTTCGCGGCGCTCGCCGACCGGGCCGAGGCGGCGGTGGCGACCGCCCGCTACGCGGCGGTGGCCGGCGCGGCGGCACCCTGGGCCCACGAGGTGGCGCGGTCCGAGCTGCTCCTGGCCAGCGACGTGTCGGGATCGGCCGATGTCGACGGGTGGCTTGCCGGCCGGGACCTCGACCGCACCGACCTGGCGGCTCTGACCGAGCGGGCGCGCCGTTCGAGCTGGATCCGCTCCACCGCCCGCGACGACTTCCACGCCGAGCTGCTTCGGGCCACCCGCGCCGCCCCGGGCTACGCCGATCTCCGCCGGCGGGCGGCCGCCAAGGTGGCGCTGCTGGCCGGCGTGCCGCCCGAGGTGCCCGACGACGGCACCCTGTTGCAGTGGTACTTCGTGGACCGGCTCGGCCGGGACGTCCCCGGAGCCCTCGACGCCTGGTGCCGAAGCGCCGGCTGGGTCGACCCGGGCGAGTTGGTGCGGGCACTGCGGAGCGACTGGACCTACCGGGGGGTGGTCGGAGGATGACCCGCCGTCACACGGCGGCGTCCACGGCATGCGCCTTGATCAGGGCGTCCAGGCGCTCCTGCGCCAGGGCGACGTAACGGGACAGCGGCAGCACGTCGCTCTCCTGTCGGACCGCCTCGGCCTCCTCACCTAGGGCGGTCGCCGCCGTCTGCTCGAATCGCTCCAGGTAGGCGCTGAACCCCGGCGGAACTTGCACTTCGCCGGAGAACCGCCGCTGTGCCTCCATGAGCAGGGCGCCGTCGTGGTACTGGCCGGCCACCACCAGGGTGGCGCCGGTCTGGAAGAGTGCGCTCGTGACCCGGACCAGGTGCAGGGTCGGTTGGAGGCCGAGGTCGAGTGCCTCGCGCAGCATGGCCGCCGCCTGTGCCAGCGAACCGCTATCGCGGTGCACCACCGCAGCGATCTCCAGAGCGAACCCCAGCTGGGGGTCGTCGGTCTCGCGGGCCAAATCGACCGCACGGGCCGCCAGTGCCAAGCCGCGCTCCGGTGCGCCCTCTACGACGCTGGCGATCACAGGGGCGCAGATGATCGGCACGACGCCGCGCAGGTTGCCAAGGTCGTGGGCCATTTCCTCGGCCTCCATGGCGTAGCGAACCAGGTCGTCGAACCGCCCGAGGTACAGCGCGTTGAATGCCAGCTGGCGGAGCGCCATCACCTCGCCGTGGGCGTTGCCCAGCTGGCGCTCGAGAGCACGAGCCTCCTCGGCCAGCTCGACGGCCCGGTCGTACTCGCCCAGGTTGAGTGACGCCTGGGCGAGGGCAAGCGACGCCCGCGCCTTCACCCGCACGTCGCCACACTGCTCGGCCAGGGTCCGCGCCTCGTCGAGACGGGCGGCCATCTCGACCTGTGAGTCCCGTCGCAGGAACCCGTCCGCCCACAGCACTCGGGCCCGGGCCGCCGGGCCGACCACGTCGGGGGCCACCCCAAGCGAGGCAGACACCCACCGTTGCCCCTCGACGATGCCACCCCGCTGGTTCCAGAACTGCGCCATGGCACCGGCCAGCCGCACCTGGGCGGCCGGGTCGTGCTGGCTCGCCCACTCGAGCGCGGAACGGACGTTCTCTTGTTCGTGCTCCAGCCGAACCCACCACCGGTCGGCCTCGGCGTTGTCCAGTCCCCGATCGGCCTCTTCGGTGAACTCGGCGTAGTAGGCCAGGTGAGCGGAGCGGGTGCGGGCGACTTCCTCGTCCCCCCGGCCCGCCAGCCGCGCCGCCACGAACTGCTGGATGCTCTCGAGGAGCTCGTAGCGGCCGGCGCCGGCCAGGTCCGCGCCCACCAGGCTCTTGTCGACCAACTGGGACAGGAGGTCCGCGACGTCGACGTCGTCCAGCTGGGTCCCGGCACACACCGCCTCGGCCGCCCGAAGCTGGCAGCCGCCGGCGAACACCGACAGCCGGTCGAGCACCAGCTTCTCGCCGTCGTCCAGCATCGAGTACGACCAGTCAATGGTCGCCTCCAAGGTCCGCTGATGGTCCGGGCGGACCTCCGAGCCTCCTCGCAGGAGCCGGAACCGCTGGTCGAGACGCGACGCCACCTCCTCCACCGACATGGACCGCAGTCGAACCGCCGCCAGCTCGATCGCCAGCGGCATGCCGTCCAGGTGCCGACAGATGGCGGCGATTGTCGGCGCGTTGTCCGGGCCGAGCGGCACGTCGCCCCGGGCCGCCGCGGCGCGCTCGACGAACAGCCGCACCGCCTCGAACTCCATGACCTCCGCCGGGTCCACCGCGTCGTAGGGCGGTACGTCCAGGCGGGGGACCCGGTAGACGACCTCGCCGGGCAGCCCCAATGGCTCGCGGCTGGTAGCGAGCACCTGCACGCCCGGGCACGACCGCAAGAGCTGGCCGATGGCGGCCGCGGACGCCTGCAGGAGGTGCTCGCAGTTATCCACGACCAACAGCAGCCGGCGCTCGCCCACCGCGTCGACCAGCGCATCGAGCGCTGGGCGCTCCGGATTCTCCGGGACCCCTAGGGCTCGGCTGATGGCCGCCGCCACCAGCGACCCGTCGGCCAGCGCCGCCAGCTCCACCAGCCACACGCCGTCGGCGCTGCCGTCGACGGCGTCCGCTGCCACCTGAAGTGATAACCGGGACTTGCCGGCCCCGCCCGGACCGACCAGCGTGACCAGCGGATGGTCGCGGACCAGCGCCGTCACGTCGGCCACCTCGCGCTCGCGCCCGATGAACGTGGACAGCTGGCGCGGCAGGTTGTGGCGCAACGCCGGGTTGTCCAGCGAGCGCAACGGCGGAAACGAATGGGGCAGGTCTTCCGCCACCACCTGGAACACCCGCTCGGGCCGGCCGAGGTCTTTGAGCTGGTGCTCGCCAAGGTCGAGCAGCTCGACCCCGGGAGGCAACGCGCTCTCCACGAGGGCGGCCGTGGTCCCCGACAGCACGACCTGCCCACCGGCGGCGATCGCCTCCAGGCGGGCTACCCGGTTGATCACTGGGCCGAAGTAGTCACCGTCACGCTCCACGCACGCCCCACTGTGCAGTGCCATACGCACCCGCAACGTGATGGGGCCCGGCCAGCTGGCGACGTGCAGGGCTCGCTGGATGGCCACCGCCGCTGCCACGGCGTTCACCGGTGAGGCGAACGCGCCGTGGAAGGCGTCACCCACCGTGTTGAACACATAGCCGTCGTGCTGCTCGATGAGCTCCCGCAGCAGCAGGTCGTGGTCCCGGAGCGCTTCCCGCATCGCCTCGAAGTGCGTTTCCCACAGCCGCGTCGATCCCTCGATGTCGGTGAACAGCAGCGTCACCGCGCCTGAGGGCAGAACCATTCCCCCATTCTTGCCGGACCCCTCGGCGACGCGCTCGGAACTACCAGGCACTACGAGCCCTGAAGTGTTCCAGGCCGTGCGGACCATCGGTTCCTGCGCCCTTGGCGCCAACCCGCCTGGCCCCGACCCGACAGGTCACGTTCCGGGTCGGTGTCGGCCTTGTGTTTCTGGCTACAGCGAGGTGTGGACGCACCTCCAACAGCGTTCCGATCTGCAGGTATGCAGCCGAACCGCTCTTGGAGGTGGTGGGAATTCGAACTGACCTAGCGCAAGTGCGTACATCGACGTCACGAGCTATTGCTACCGCTGACCAGCGAAAATTGTCTCTATCCATCACATTCCTCAAATGACCGCCAGTGACCCCTTGGCCGCCTCGGCATCAGCGCATCCTGGGGACGGCTCGCACGCCCGAACGGATAGCGCTCGCCGCTTCACTGCCGAATGGATGCGCACCTCCTCTCGAGGGTATTCAAACCAACACCAAGCGTTGACTATTGATTTTTGACCTCATCCGTCAGCGGCTGGACTCCCAGCTCCAGCGCCACCGGATCATCGGGGGGTAACCACGGGGGACCTTCTGCGGCGCTGTCGAACTCGCGCCAGGCGCGTGCGGTCCCCGTGTCCTGGGCAATCTCTAGAAAATCAGCCGTGGACTGAGGAAGTCGTCCGTCGCGCCAGGCAATCGACCAGGGATAGTGCGGCGAGATCTCCTGAGGTCTGAACACCGGCAGACCCTCGGCTGCGTAGCGCACGGCATAGCTGTCGAACTCGAGGGAGAACGCGGACACGGTTGCACGTTCGATTACTGCAAGGCAATGGCTGAAGGCTCCTGGAGTTCCGAGCCATCGCATTGACAAGCCCAAAGTCTTTTCGAGCGCTGTCAAGAAGTCGGCATATGCCTCATGTAGTCCGGAGTCCGGAGAATCCCCAAGCACTTCGATCGGTCGTTCGAAGAACGATGCGGTCGATCGAGCGGAGTCACCCCTTCGTCCCACCAGGCGCATCGGCTCGAGCCGGAGAAGTGTGTGGGACCAGCCCTTGGGGTGGTCATGCAGCATCTGCGGCGTGACACGCAGGATGGCTACATCGAGGCGATTCTCGAGGAGAGCGTCGAGCTGGGCCACGCTATCAATGGCGTGTTCGATGATCGTCACGTCCGGGCGGGCTTTCGAATACGCGTCGGCGACGTCGCGACTGGTGGCAAGTTCGAAGATGTGGGCGATCCGTACCCGGTTTCCGTCCGGTCGTTGCTGCATTTTGTCGGCGAGGGCAAGCAGCTCTCGGGCGTCGCGGTAGAAGCCTTCGCCCCGGACCGTGAGGGCGACGTGACGACTGTCGCGCACAAAGAGACGCGCACCGAGCTGATCCTCGAGCTTGCGGATCTGCTTCGACAGTGCCGGCTGGCTGAGGTGGAGCTTGTTCGCCGCCCGGCCGAAGTGAAGCTCATCGGCCACCACTACGAAGTAGCGCACGAGGCGCAGGTCGAGGTCCATGCTTAGCCCCCAGACACGCCCGGTTGCAGGACCGGAGATGTCTTCCGGATCGTAGTCGGTACCGCCCACCTCAATCATGCCCGTGCGGTTATCGATCCAGGTCGAATAGGTCTTGGACACCTGATCGACAATGGCGTTGTGTTGTAGAGACCCCCAAGGAAGGGACGTGCCATGGCCGCCGGAGACAAACCAGCCGTCTTCATCCACGGACTCTGGTTGCACGCAACCAGTTGGGCGCCTTGGCTCGACCTGTTCCGTGATGCCGGCTACGAACCCATCGCACCGGGGTGGCCGAACGAGCCTCCGACGGTTTCTGAGGCCAGGGAGCATCCCGAACTGGTGGCGAACGTTGGCATTGACGACGTCGCTGCCCACATGGTCCAGATCATCGATGGCCTCGACGCCGCCCCGGTGATCGTCGGCCACTCCTTCGGTGGTCTGATCGCCGAAAAGCTTCTCGGGGAGGGCTACGGTGCCGCGGCTGTGGCGATCGACCCCGCGCAGATCAAGGGTGTCTTGCCTCTCCCGCTCGCCCAACTACGAGCCGGCTTGCCGGCTCTGGGCAATCCCGCTAATCGTCATAAGGCCGTTTCTCTGACGAGTAAGGAGTTTCGCTTCGGCTTTGGTAACGCGCTCAGCCAGGAGGAGTCCGACAGGCTGTTCGACCGCTGGACGATCCCTTCTCCAGCGAGGCCGTTGTTCGAGGCGGCCGTCGCCAACTTCTCACTGCATTCTCCGGCAAAGGTCGACACAGAAAACGAAGGACGAGGACCTCTGCTGCTCGTCTCGGGCACAGAGGATCACACGGTGCCCGACAAGGTCACCCGTTCCACGCTGAAGCAATACCGCGACTCCAGTGCCGTCACCGAGCTCAAGCAGTTCGAGGGACGGGGCCATTCCCTGACCATCGACGAGGGTTGGAAGGACGTAGCCAACGCCGTCCTCGACTGGCTCGGGACCAATAGCGTCTGAAGCAGCAGTCTCGTCTTCTACGCCATTGAGGAGGCATCATGGATCTTGGGCTCGGAGGTAAGCGCGCTCTTGTGACAGGAGCGAGCAAGGGCATCGGCCTTGCTGTGGCGCGGCGGCTCGTTGCTGAGGGGGCTGTCGTGGTCGGTGGATCGCGTCAGTCTTCAGAGGAGTTTGACTCCCTGCGCCAGGACGGCGAGGTTACCCACGTCGTCGTTGACCTCACAGAGGAGAAGGGACCGTCACAACTCGTGGAGGCGGCCGAGAGCGGTGGGCCGATCGACATACTCGTCAACAATGCGGGGGCTGTCACTCCTCGCCTGGACGGATTCCTCTCCGTGACAGATGAGCAGTGGGCGACCACCATGGCGCTGACCTTCATGGCTGCGGTGAGGACAACGCGGGCGGTCCTGCCGCACATGATCGCCCGGGGTGGTGGGAGTATCGTCAACAACGCCTCGGTCAACGCCACCCTCCCGGATCCCCTCGTCATCGACTACGGCACTGCAAAGGCGGCCCTGGCCAACTTCTCGAAGGCGTTATCCAAGGAAGTCGGACCTCACGGCATCCGGGTGAACGCCGTGAGCGCGGGCCCCGTCTCGACGGGGCTGTGGCTCGGCGCTCATGGAGTGGCCGCATCCGTCTCAGCCGCCCAAAACGCCAATCCAAATGACGTCGCCCATGAGGCCGTCAAGGACACGGCCACAGGGCGCTTCACCACGCCTGAGGAGGTCGCTGACCTCATCGTGTTCCTGGCCAGCACCAGGATCTCCAATGTGACCGGAGCGAACTATCTAATCGACGGAGGTCTGACTCAGAGTCTCTGAAGGCTCGGGCGACCGTCCTCAAGGCGAAAGGAGACACGATGGCCGCAATGGACAACGATTTCGAGACGTTCGTAGGCATATGCCGGGAGGCCGTGGCCCAGCAGGTCAGTGGACGGACGGGGGCGTTTCAGGCGCTCTGGTCTCGGGACGACGACGTTGTCCTCATCGGCGCAGCGGGGTCACACCAAAAGGGGTGGCACGACGTGAGCGAACGGCTCTCGTGGGCCTCTCAGCACCTCAACTTTGGCGGATTCCACGTCGAGAACCTCTTGAAGAGTGTCTCGGGAGACCTTGCGTTCACCGTCGATCTCGAGCACATGAGCCGCGAGGTGGGAGGCGAAAGAGAACAGCGAACGCTCCGCTCCAGCCAGGGCTACCGCTTCGAGGATGGACGATGGCGTGTCGTATTCCGTCATGGGGACCCCATGGCGGAAGACGCCCTCCCACGGGAAGATTCGAAACACTGATCGAAACTTTGGACGTGCCCACAGCCATCAGGCATCCGTGTAAGTGACGCCTCGCCTGGGCTCACGAGATCATCGAGCGCTACGAGAGCGATGGCGCACCTCCAACGACCCTCACCGTCTCGCGTGAGAGCCCTTGGGCTGTTCATGAAACCCCGTGACCTGGTCGGCTCTAGAGGGCCCCGTGGGAGCTCCACAGGTTAAGCGGGGGAGTCTCCACAAGGTCCTGACGGGGGATCGGAGCGAGACCCTATTGCAACCCCCATTACATCACCAATCCATCTCTGATGGGATGACCTTCCGACCCTGGCTGTCCACACTTGTCCACAGGTGTCCATCTTCTGGCTCGTCATCGAAGTGATCCCAGCCCATGGCGAGGTAGAGGTCCCGGTGTGGGAAGCGCAGCAGCTGAAGGTCGAAGCAGTTGTTGGCCGGGTGGTTAATCGGGTTGAGCAACTGGTACTCCCGAGGTTCGGGATAGAGGAGGAAGTCCACCGGGCGATTTCCTCCGTCGAACCACTCGTCGAGTCGCCGGCGAAACCCGAGAGCGAGCGGGTCGCGATCCAGGAGGTGCGTTACGAGCATCGAGTGCGCCCAGATCGTAAAGACGAAGGGCATGCGTGGTCTTCCACGGGTACAGCGTCCTCCCTCGGGCTCAAGCCACATCTCAGGTTCGAACGGTGGTTTCCGTCCGAGCTCGAAGCCGATCTCCTCGTCGGCTCGGTAGCGGAGGAGTTCCGCCGCCTCTTCGAATGGCTGGAAGCTCTTCCGATCCCGTCTGTAGTCAGGATTGGCCCGACGCTTCGCCCCCTCCTGGCAGAGCCGGATTTCAAGGTCCGGTGCACAGGCGTCGTAGAGCTGCTTGATGTCGGCCGGCGTGGCCGTGCGGTTCGTCAGGGCGTCGATGAGTTGCATGTCGGTGACGGTCTCCGGTGCGTAGACGCTTGTGCCGGCGAGGCTACGTTCGACGACCTCAAAACGACGGCGGTCGCCGGCCCTCATCGTTGGCCCCCAGGGCCGGCCGCACCGAGGAGCGCCTCACGGGCAAGGACTTCCTCCTCGAGGCGTTGCTCGATGGCCTCGAACCGTAACTGGATCTCGTGTTCGTCGAGTACCCGGTTGTAGCGGTGGCCGTGGCTGAGGATCAGACCGGCAGCTTGGAGTGAGACCTTGGGGTCTTCTGACTGAAGGGCGACGGTCAACACGTCCATGGCGCCCTCGCCAGCAGTGAGAAGCTGGCCGCTTAGTTGGCCGAACCGATCCCGGCGCCGTTCTGAGACGACCGAGGAAAAGGTCGGGTCGCTCATACGCCGCTGTACGGTCTTAGAGGAGACGCCGACTGAGTCGGCGATGCGTCGGTGGGTCCAGCCTTGGCCGAGTAGATCAGCGATCAGCTCGTCCTGGTCAGACAGTTCTGTTCTGTTGCTAGCCATGAGGCTCCTCTCGTAAGTGAAGGGTTCAACCCTTTCTAGGAGTCATCAGTGGTCTGGCAGGACTGTCGTCCGATTCTCACCAAGAATTTTCAAGCGGTGCATTCTCGCCTGATCACAGGCGCATATTCAAAGAGTTCAATTGCTCGATCAAGCAAACGAAAAAGCTTCGGCTAATGCGAATGTTTAGACAAAGAGGCGAAGCTCTCTCAAGGTGGGCGTATCGTCGATCTCGACCTCGGATCTGGCGGCGCCGATTCGAGAGATTGCCCACTCAAGGGCCTCCTTTGCGTCGTCCTTTATCGAGTAATCCATGTCGTAGACACCCTCTACCGTTTTACATCCATCGGCGTCAATCTTCAATACGAACAGTCTTCCTGTGCTGGTGTCGATGCGCCGCCGCCCTTTCCGCAGGCGCTGGACGGTCATACCTTCTGGTGGATCTGGGATCATTGACATAGTCATCTCCTGACTAAATAACGGGTAACACTTCATCAATTACCGTGATACCAGTATAGCATACGAGCCAGGTCGCTTATCTCCGAAAGATCGCCCTCCCATATCGAAGATAAAAGATCATTCCCCATGCTGTTATCAGCCTTATTGACAAATCTCAGTCCCCGCCGGTCGCTAAAAAATGGACCGAAATCGGAGCGTATTTGTGCTCCTCCTCAGGGGTCCAATAAATAGAACCGGTCATTTCGGTAAATATTTCGAGAACCCTAGGAACTGTTAGATATACCTCATCGGTGAACCTGGAAAAGCAGATTCTTCCGCTAGCTTCTCGGCGCGAAAGCCGGTAGGCGGACCTTTGATCTTCTCCGATCGAGTCGTCGCCCGGCCACAGAGGAGAAGCAATCGCTATTTCGCGAAACTTCTCGATGACTTCGGTCTTCGTCATGAATTGTTGGCTTGAGAAGCCATGCATGCTGATCATTCGGGCACTATCTCTGCGGACGACCCTGTAGCTGTAAGGGCTGTCCAAGGGTAATAGCTTTGGATCGTATTCTGTCCAAGGCCAATCCTTCATAAGATTAAACATGTTGCATCCCTCCTGGGAATCTGTTCCGCGAATCAGGTCAAGAGTGACGACCTCCTTGTCTCAAAGATCCGGCTAATGGACTCTCGCTAGAACCGTCGTTCTCGACGTAACCAATTGTACCAGCTACGGCTGAATGACTGACGCGGAATTGGGGCCTCGCTAGAACGTTAGGAAAGGACAAAGCCGTACGTAAGAGCGGCATTCCGAGCGACTATGAGGTGAGCGCCTCGGTGACAGATCGCTCGAACTCGAAGCCATATTGCCTCTGACTAATCGGCGGGAGCAGTCGGGGCGCGACCCTTGGCGAGGGAGAGCCAGCCCTCCTCGCAGCGGAGCTGATTCATCTTCGCTTTCACACTGGGTCAGGATCGTCTCGTAGATAACGGACGTCCGGATAGTTTCGGCCCGCTCGCCATCCAGGTGGTGGCACGCATTCGCTTGAATAGTTCGATTTTATCGGTGCCGAAAACCCGTCCGAGCAGTTCATGCGACCAGTCGGTACTGATGGATGAGCCCGCCAGACGATCGGTTCTTCGCAGCTCGGCAAGATCGACCTCGCGGAACTCGGGGGGGCCTCTGTGGCGTGGCGAGGCGAGCGTTGGTCGATCGATCGGTGTGGCCGATGGCCGTTGTAGTGGTTGAGGTATCCGGCAAGAACGGCTTCGAGGTGTCGGCGTCCGAGGATGAGCATGCGGTCCAGGCACTCCCGGCGGACGGTCCGCACGAATCGCTCGGTGACCCGTGTTGGCGCGTGGCGCCTGGACTGGGGTCTTGATGATCCGGATGCCGTCGGCGGCGAAGACGGCGTCGAAGGAGGACCTGAACTTGGTGTGGCGGTCGCGGATCAAGAACGTGAACGGCATCGACCGCTCGGCGATCCGAAAGCACACGGTGCGTATCTGCGCGCACGCCGGATTGGCAGTGTGACACCGGCGAGATGGACGACGCGGGACTCCACCTCGATGAGGAGAGAACGTAGGGAAGGCGCAGATCCGGATGACGTTCCCGGCATTCACAGGATCAGAACCGCGTACTCCCCGCACATCAACGTGTGAGCAGATACTGGCTGAAGATAGCCCTCTGACCAGGGAAAACAACTAGAAAATGTCCTTCGAACTGTGCAAACAAGGGGTACCTAGGGGGTACCTATATGACCTGGAGAGATTTCCAGAGGCTCCTGCGGCCGTACAGCGAAAAAGCCCAGGTCACGGCTACGAAATTTGGAGGCACTTTCGGGTCTCGCCCTGTCGACGGAGTGCTTAGAGCGACGCGGGGATGGCGTTCATGTGGGTCGGCGCCGTCCTCTTCGCCATCGCCGTCGATATCCTCGGCGGCATCTTCTCGGTATTGCGGGAGGTCTGGCAGTGGCTTGAGGAGGGGGCGAACCCCACCATCCGCCGTATCAAGATCACCTTAGCGCTCGGCGCGATTCGGTTTTGTTATCGACGGATCTGGGAAGCTCCAGGTGACCCATAACGCTCGTCCGTCAATCATGTCGAGGTTGTCATCCTTACACCGGGACCGCGAGTCAAAGCTGCGGCAACACCGGTCATTTCGAAGTTATGGGTCCCGTGTCTAATCGCTCTGCGGGGCATGCCTCCGTTGCGGTGCACGAACTCCTCGACGCCATCAGCCGTTAAGGCGCAAGCAGTTGGCGTGGCTGCGTGAGGTCTTCGGATGACACTCTCGGCACCCACACGCTCCGCGGGGTTACCTAGACAGTTTGCGGGCCGCTTCGCCGACGAGGTCTTGTCGTTCTGCATTGTTGCGAACAACCTCCGTCTCGTCGATCGACAAGTCAAGATCGCCACCATGTTGAGCTAGGACGAGGAGAGTAAAATCAACCAGTGGGTCGTGTTGTCCCCAGCTTTCGCCGACATCGACCCCAATGAGGAACTCGGAGATGAATCTCTTGTCGAAGGCGAGATGCTTGAGGACCCCGCAAATTTCAGCGGCCTTCGCATCAAGAGGTTCGGCTTCCCAAACCGTGTTGGCGAATACGAAGCGGCATAGGAGCAGCGCGGCGGATAGTGCAAGATGATGACTACTTGCTGCGAACCCCAACCGCAGACTGCTTTCGGCGTCAAGTGTCGCAAGGAGTCGCTCTGCCTCTTGGCGGAGCCCAGCTTCGGGTTGGCTAGCAGCACGAAGCGCAAAGACGAATAGAGGAATTTCTAGGCGATGCGCGGCGGCACTACTTGGATCATCGGGGAACCCGAGAAGATGGTCCCGTACTGAGGCGCGAGATCGGAGTGAAGCGACGTCGGCACATGCTGGAATGTGCCGAGCCTGCAGTGATATGGAGAGCCGAAACGTTCGCAGGCCCCAGAAAGCACGGTCGTGCCCCTGACCGTCATCGACCGCCTTCCAGAGTTGCTGGAGCTCGTCGACCGTAGGCCGACTAGTGAGAGCTTGCAGACCCCGATTAACGTCCAAGGGACGCCAGCCGAATGGCACGTTCAGGTCCTGAGCGAGGCCAAAGAGGCCGGCCGACACCAACATCGCCTCGTCATCTC